>DATJVF010000170.1:0-5072 GCA_035501995.1 Anaeromyxobacteraceae bacterium | reverse complement strand
CCGCACCCTGGGCGCCCCGGCGCGGTGGGCGAGGGTGATCTCGAGTCGCTCGACCGGGAGCGCTCCGGGGATGCGGTCCGCCCACTCCACCAGGCAGGCCCCCTCCTGGCCGAGGAGGTCGAAGAAGCCGGTCGCGTAGAGCTCGTCGAGCTCCGAGAGCCGGTAGAGGTCGGCGTGGTGGACGGGCAGGCGGCCCCGGTAGGTGGCGACGATGGCGAAGGTGGGGCTCGCCACCTCGGCGAGCGGCACGCCAGCACCCGCGCAGATCCCGCGGGCGAGCTGGGTCTTGCCGGTCCCGAGCTCGCCGACGAGGGCCACGACGTCGCCCGGCGAGAGCGCCTGGCCGAGGCGGACCCCGAGCTCGTAGGTGGCGCGGGTGGAGCGGCTGACCCGCTCGAGCTCGGCCCGAGCGGGGACCTTGGCGCTCATCGGTCCCAGCGCGCCCACACCGGGCCGAGCTCGTCGGCGAGATCGCTCGCGAGCAGCCCGCGCTCGCCGAAGCGCTCGGCGGCGAGGTCGCCGGCGGCCCCGTGGGCAAACGCAGCCACCCGCGCCGCCGCGAAGGGCGAGAGCCCGGAGGCGAGGAGCGCCCCCACGAGGCCCGCCAGGACGTCCCCGGTGCCGCCGCTCGCCATGCCGGGGTTACCGGTCGGCACGATCGCGGGGGGGACCCCCGGCGCGGCCACCACGGTCCTCGCCCCCTTCAGCACCACCACGCACCCCCAGGCACCGGCCGCCTCGACCGCCAGGCCGATGCGGTCGGCCTGGACCGCCGCCACCGTGCGCCCCGACAGGCGCGCCATCTCCCCGGGGTGGGGCGTCAGCACCACCCTGGCCCCCAGGCCGGCGGCCCCGCCCGGCCCCTCGGCCAGGGCGGTCAGGGCGTCGGCGTCGAGGGCCGCCGGAACCCCGGCGCCCTCCACCAGGCTGCGGACGAGCGCGCCGGTCTCGGGGCCGCGCGGGATGCCGGGGCCGACGACGAGCGCGTCCACCCCCTTGGCGGCGGCGAGGAGCGCGTCGAGGTCGTCGGCCCCGAGCGCGCCCTCGCCGGGGAGCGCCACGCTCATCGCCTCCGGGCGGCCGGCGAGCGCGTAGGGGAGGACCTCCCCGCGCGAGGCCAGGGTGACGAGGCCGGCGCCGCCGCGCAGCGCGCCGAGCAGGGCGAGGTGGGCCGCGCCGCTCCTTCCGGGCGAGCCGGCCACCACCAGCAGCCGGCCGGCCTGCCCCTTGTGCGTCTCGGGGGGACGCGCCGGCAAGAGCGCCCGGACCCCCTCCTCGGTGAGCAGCTCGCAGCCGACCGGCACCGCGGCAGTCGCCCGCGCCGGCAGGCCGATGTCGACGAGCAGCACCTCGCCGGCGTAGGCCGGTCCGGGGTGGAGCACCAGCCCCCGCTTGTGGAAGCCGAAGGTGACGGTGGCGTCGGCGTGCACGCAGGGCCCGAGGGGCCGGCCGGTGTCGGCCGAGAGGCCCGAGGGCACGTCCACCGCCACCACCTTGGCGCCCCGCTGCCTGAGCACCTCGATGCGGGCGATGGCGAGCGCGGGGGCGCCCTCGGCGGCCCGCGAGAGCCCGGTACCGAAGAGCGCGTCGAGGATCACGTCGCCCGGCCCCGCCTCGAGGGCCTCCGGGGGAGGCTCGTCGAGGATGGGCACCCCCGCGCGCTCGGCCGCTTCTCGCACCGCCAAGGCGTCGCCCCGCAGGCTTTCGGGCGGGGCGAAGGACACCACCCGGGCGTCGACCCCCTCGGCGCACAGGCGCCGGGCGGCCACGTAGCCGTCGCCCCCGTTGTTGCCCGATCCGCACGCGGCGACCACCCGCCCCTTGGGCGCGAGGTAGGCGTGCGCCGCGCGCGCCACCGCCGCCCCGGCCCGCTCCATGAGGTCGCGCCCCGCCACCCCGCACTCCTCGATGGCCGCCCGGTCGATGGCCCGCATCTCGGCCGCGGTGACGAGTCTCATGGCGCGCGCTCCGGGGATTCGAGCACCACGGTGGCCGCCGCGAACCCGCCGTCGTGGGTGAGGGTGAGGTGGGCCCTCGCCGCGCCGAGCCGCCCCGCCGCCCGCGCCGCCACCCCGGAGAAGAGGAGCCGCGGCGGGCCCTCCCCCCGCTCCACCTCGACGTCCAGGAAGGCGATGCCGCGCGGCGCTCCGAGCGCCTTGGAGGCGGCCTCCTTGGCCGCGAAGCGCGCCGCATAGCGGGTGGCACGGTCCCGCCAGGGGTCGCAGAAGGCCCGTTCCCCGGGGGTGTAGACCCGGGCGAGGAAGCGCTCGCCCAAGGGCGACCCCAGGAGCCGCGCGATGCGCGCTACCTCCACGAGGTCCATGCCGAGCCCGACGATCATGCGCCGCCGCCCCCGAGCGCCCCCTAGCGGGCCTTGCGCGCGATGAGCTCCTTCATCTCCCGCACCGCCCGCTCCATCCCGACCATGATGGCGTAGCCGACGATGGCGTGGCCGATGTTGAACTCCTCGATCTCGGTTACCGCCGCCACCGGCAGGATGTTCTGGTAGTTGAGGCCGTGCCCGGCCGCCACCCTGAGGCCGAGCTTGGCCGCCGCCTTGACGGCGTCGATGACCCGCGAGAGCTCGCGCCGCTTGTCCTGGGAGAGCCGCGCGTCGCTGTAGCGGCCGGTGTGGATCTCCACCACATCCGCCTCGACCCGGTGGGCGGCCCGCACCTGGTCCACGTCCGGGTCAATGAACAGCGAGGCCACGATGTCGGCGTCCTTGAGGGTCTTCACCACCTTGCGGATGGCGTCGCGGTTGACCGCCACGTCGAGCCCGCCCTCGGTGGTGAGCTCCTCCCGGCGCTCCGGGACGAGGGTGCACACGTCCGGCTTGGCCTCGTAGGCGATCTTGACCATCTCCTGGGTGGCCGCCATCTCGAGGTTCAGGCGGGTCTGCACCGTCTGGCGGAGGACCTGGAGGTCGCGCGGCTGGATGTGACGCCGGTCCTCCCTGAGGTGGATGGTGATCTGGTCCGCCCCCGCGAGCTCGGCCAGCATCGCGGCCTGGACCGGATCGGGGTAGGGGGTGCGGCGCGACTGGCGGACGGTGGCGACGTGGTCGACGTTGACGCCGAGCTGGGCGGCCATGGGGGCCGACTGTAGCGGCAAGCGCCGCCGGCGGGAAGCGCGACGGTGGGGTCCGGCCCGCCTAACCCAGGGCCTGCCGGATCTCGGTGGCGATCTCCTCGGCCCGGGCGGCGATGACCTTGGCGTCGGGGCCCTCGACGAGGATGCGGGCCTTGTTCTCGGTCCCCGAGTAGCGCACGAAGACCCGCCCCTCGGCCCCGAGCGCCCTCTCGGCCGTGGCGATGGCCCTCTGGAGCGCGGGCAGCTCCCCGAGCGGGCGCTTCTCCTTCACGTGGACGTTGAGGAGCACCTGCGGCACCGGCTCGAAGCAGCGCGCCAGCTGCGAGAGCGGCTTCTGCTCGCGCAGCATCACCTCGAGCACGTTGAGCGCCGCGCACACCCCGTCCCCGGTCGTGACGTGGTCGAGGAAGATGAGGTGACCGGACTGCTCGCCCCCGAAGTTGTAGCCGGACCGGCGCATCTCCTCGACCACGTAGCGATCGCCCACCTGGGTGCGCACCACCCTCCCGCCGGCCTCGCGCAGCGACCGCTCGAGGCCGAGGTTGCTCATCACCGTCGCGACCACCGTCTTCTTGGCGAGCGTGCGCTGGCGGAGGAGATCGCGGCCCACCACGGCCATGATGGCGTCGCCGTCGACGAGGTGACCCTTCTCGTCGGCGATGATCACCCGGTCGGCGTCGCCGTCGAGGGCGATCCCCAGGTCGGCCCGGTGCTTCTCGACGGCGCGCGCCATCGCCTCGGGGTGCACGGCTCCACAGCCATCGTTGATGTTCTTGCCGTCGGGCCTGGCGTGCAGGCAGACCACCTTCGCCCCGAGCTCCTCGAACACCGCCGGCGCCACCTTGTAGGCCGCCCCGTGGGCGCAGTCGACCACCACCGTCATGCCGTCGAGCTGCAGCTCGCGGGGGAAGAGCGACTTCAGGAACACCACGTAGCGCCCCACCGCGTCGTGGATGCGCTTGGCCTTGCCGATCCGGTTGGCGGTGGGCCGCAAGGCCTGGAAGTCCTCGATCCCGGTGCCGTCCCCCCTCTCGCCGAGCAGGAGCCGCTCGATGCGCAGCTCGGCCTCGTCGGGGAGCTTGAAGCCGTCCCGCGAGAAGAACTTGATGCCGTTGTCCTGGTAGGGATTGTGGCTCGCGCTAATGACCACCCCGGCGTCGGCCCGCATCGACTCGGTGATGAAGGCGATGCCCGGGGTCGGCAGGGGTCCGCACAGCATGACGTCGACCCCCATCGAGCAGATCCCCGAGGCGATGGCCTGCTCGAGGAGGTAGCCGGAGAGCCGGGTGTCCTTGCCGATGACGATGCGGTGGCGGTGAGGGCCGCTGCGCACGAGGTAGGCGAGCGCCCGGCCGAGTCCGAGGGCCATCTCGGCGGTCATGGGGTGCACGTTCGCCACCCCGCGCACCCCGTCGGTGCCGAAGAGGCGCCGGGCCACCCCGCCGGCCTCGGCTCCGTACTCTCCCCCCGCTCCCGCCGCGGCCCTCTCGCTTCGAGACGATACGGTCATGGCCTTTGGGCACCTTACGCTCCCCGCCGACGGGGGCTCAAGATCCTCGCCCTAAGGTAGGTCCCGCGCCTCCACCGACCAACACCGCCCGTCCGCGCAGGTGGGCTCGGTCGGGCGCGCCGCTCGGCAGGGCGCAAGAGGGCCGGCCGCCGTCGACCTGCTCGCCGCGTGCGCCAGGCCCGCACGTAGGACTCTCCGAGGCGATCGCGGGGCGAGCCCGAAGGTGGCGGGAAGGGCGAGGCGCCCCGGACGGGTCTCCCCGCTGGAGCCGTTCCAGGACGGCCGGGGTGGCTGCCCTGGCGGGACGGTCCTCAGTGGTCCCGGCGCAGCTCGACCATCCCCTGGGCCGGGTGGACCGACTCGACCTCCACGCCCTGGGGGGGATGGATGGACTCGGGGCGGACGGACCAGGACGCCAGGCCGGGGCCGGCGCGGGCGAGGTCCACGATCACGGGAGCGGCCCGCACCG
>DATJVF010000169.1:0-6025 GCA_035501995.1 Anaeromyxobacteraceae bacterium | reverse complement strand
AAGGACAGCCTGATCGGGGTTCCCGGCATCATGCGGGCCTGGGCGAGCGGGCGGGTCACCCTCGCCAACGCGCCCGGCAACGGGGTGGCCGACGACAAGGCGGTCTACCCCTTCGTGCCGGACATCGTTCGCTTCTACCTCGGGGAGGAACCGCGCCTCGAGCAGCTCCCCACCTACGTCTGCGCCCGCGAGGAGGACCGGAAGTTCGTCCTCGGCCACCTGGGCGAGCTGGTGGTGAAGGCGGTCGACGAGGCGGGAGGCTACGGGATGCTCATGGGGCCGCAGGCGAGCTCCGCCCAGATCGAGGAGTTCCGCGGGCGGGTGGCGGCCGAGCCGCGCAAGTACATCGCCCAGCGGCGCCTCGACCTGTCGACCTGTCCGACCTGGATCGGCGGGCGCGGGTGCGTCGAGCCGCGGCGGGTCGACCTGCGGCCCTACGTGCTGAACGGCCGCCAGGGACCCTGGGTGCTGCCGGGCGGGCTCACCCGGGTGGCGCTGGTGGAGGGCTCGTACGTGGTGAACTCCAGCCAGGGGGGCGGTTCCAAGGACACCTGGGTCCTGAAGGAGGAGGCGTCGTGATCTCGCGGGTGGCCGACCACTGCTTCTGGCTGGGCCGCTACCTCGAGCGCGCGGAGTCGAGCGCACGCATGCTGGGGGCGACCCGGAACCTGGTGCTGGACGCCGGGCTCAACCCGCGGCACGTCTGGCTCCCGGTGATCATCGTCGAGGGCGAGGAGGAGCGCTTCCAGGCGCGCCTCGGGGCGGCCGCCGCCGAGAACGGCGAGCAGGTGCAGGAGTACCTCACCTGGGAGCGCGACAACCCCTGCTCCATCTGGCGATCCCTCTCCGCCGCCCGCGACAACGCCCGCTCCATCCGCGAGGTGGTGAGCCTCGAGACCTGGGAGGCCCTGAACTTCCTCTACCTGTGGGCCGGCAGCGCCCGGGCGCGGGCGGAGTGGCGCGAGGACCGGCACGCCTTCTACCGGCGCATCAAGACCTCGGCCCAGTCGATCCAGGGCATCGTCCGCGGCACCATGCTCCACGACGACGCCCTGCACTTCATCGAGCTCGGCATGCTGCTCGAGCGGGCCGGCCAGACCGCGCGCATTCTCGACGTGCACCACCACGCCTTCAAGGCCCTCGGGGCCCACGACGTGACCGAGACCGCCCTCGCGCTCACCCTGTTGCGGGCCTGCTCCGGCTTCGAGCCCTTCATGAAGCTGCACCAGGGCCAGGCGAGCTCGGACGAGGTGGCCCGCTTCCTGGTCCTCGAGCCGCTCTTCCCCCGCTCGGTGCGCTTCTCGCTCCAGGCCGCCAACATCCGCCTCTCGCGCATCCGTCCCCCGGCCGAGGAGGAGCTGCCGGGGGAGGCGGTCCAGCTGCGCCTCGTCCGGCTCGCCGCCTGGGTCGAGGGCCGCGCGCTGGACTTCGACCCGGGCCGGCTCCACGAGCTGCTCACCACCGTGGTCGACGAGACCTCCGGCATCGCCGAGGACATCGGCCGGGAGTTCCTGGGCTACCCATCCCCGGTGGCGACCGAGGCGCAGGCGCAGTAGAAATCGCCGGGTATGCCCAACCTCCTCGCGATGTCCTTCGAGGGCGAGCTCGCGCCCTCCTTCGACCTGCGTTGCCTCCGGGAGGGCGAGGTCCCCCCCGACGGCTGGGGCATCGGCTACTACCCGGGCGGCGAACCCTCGGCCACGGTCCTGAAGGAGCCGGCCCCGCCCCACGGCTCCATCCGCTCCGAGCTCGTGAAGGCCTGGGAGCACCTCGAGAGCTCGCTGTTCCTGCTCCACATCCGGCGCGCCACCTGGGGGGCGCTCTCCGACGCCAACACCCAGCCCTTCCACCGGGCCTGGGGCCGGCGCGACTGGCTGTTCGCCCACGCCGGCTCCCTGAACCACCGCCTGCAGCCGCGCCCGGGGCCGGCCTTCGAGCCGGTCGGCTCCACCGACACCGAGCTCATCTTCTGCGAGCTCATGAACCGCATGGCCGACAAGGGCTGGAAGAGCCTGGGCGAGGCCGAGCCACGCACCCTGCTCGAGTGGCTGGGGCTCCTCAACGAGCACGGCAACCTCACCTGCGTGCTCACCGACGGTCACGACCTCGCCGTCTACTCCGATCGCACCTCGGCCGGCATCTACCTGTGGGAGGTGCTGCCGCCCTACCAGCGGCTCACCCTCGGGGACGGCGAGCTCCTCGTCGACCTCGGCAAGCGCGGGGTGAAGAGCCGCAAGGGGGTGGTGGTGAGCTCCCAGCCCCTCGAAGTGGACGGCCAGGCGAAGGACTGGCGCTCGGTGTCGCCCGGGCGGCTGGTCCTGGTGCGTCAGGGCGCGGTCCGCGAGGTGGTCGAGCCGCGGGACGCCCAGGGAGAGCAGCGGTTCTTGGCCGGTACCCTGCGGCGGGACATGCCGAGGCCGGAGCGGGCCGAGGTGCGCCGCTACCGGGTGCGCCACCGCACCGTCTACCGCTACCAGCAGCCGGTGGAGCGCAGCTCGCACGTCTTCAGGCTCGAGCCGGCCGAGGACCGCCTGCAGAAGGTCCTCGACTACCACCTCACCCTCTCGGTGGACGGGACCCACCGGGAATTCCAGGACGTCTTCGGCAACCAGACCCGCCGCCTGGAGGTCGACACCCCCTTCTCCGAGATGACCATCCTCGCCGAGTCGCGCGTGGAGGTCCTCGACACCGACCCCCTCTCCTACCGGCCGCTCCGCGAGCGGGCCCAGATCCCGGTGGTGTGGATGCCCTGGCACCAGCAGGTGCTGCAGCCCTTCCTCTTGCCCCCCGAGCTCGCCGAGAGCGAGCTGCGCGAGCTCAGCGACTACGCCATGAGCTTCGCGGTCCGCAACGACTTCGACCTCGTCGACACGCTCCTCGACCTGAACCACTCCATCTTCAAGGAGTACGACTACACCCCGGGAGTGACCACCATCCAGACCACGCCCTTCGAGGTCTACGTGAGCCGGCGCGGCGTGTGCCAGGACTTCACGAACCTCTTCATGTGCCTGGCCCGGCTGCTCGGCCTTCCGGCCCGCTACGTCTGCGGCTACCTCTGGACCGGACCCAAGCACGAGAACCAGCGCCAGGCCGAGGCCTCCCACGCCTGGGCCCAGGTGTACCTGCCGGAAGTGGGCTGGAAGGGCTTCGACCCCACGAACGGGATCCTGACCCAGACCGCCCACATCCGGGTGGCGGTCGGTCGCACCTATCGCGACGCCACCCCAACCTCCGGGACCATCTACGTGGGCGGCGGCGGGGAATCCCTGGCGGCGGAGGTGGCGGTCGAGTCCGAAAAGTAACCCGCCGAGGCGCCCGCGCCTGGCACGGCTGCGCGGCCAGCTCTATAAAGGGGGCCTGCCCTGCTGGCGGGAGGACCCCCTGCCGCTCCCGGCACTCGAGGTCTCCCGTACCGAGCGGATCTACGACCTGTCGATCGACCCCCGGGCCCCGGGCGGTCCCTTCTCCGGGGAGAGGCCATGCCCGAGATCACCGACGAGTACATGAAGCGGATGCTCGCGCAGACGCGGGACTACGCGGTGGTACTCCTCAGGCCGGGGCCACGGTACCGCGAGCCCGGCGGAGAAGCGGTCATCTGGGAGCACGGACGGCGGAACTTCTCCCTGCGCGCCGAGGGCCGCATGCCCATCGTCCTCCCCGTCCGCGGCCCGAGCGAGGTGTGCGGGGTGTGCGTGTTCACCGGCACGCCCGCGGAGGTGCGGACCATCATGGAGGGGGACCCGGGCGTGGTGGCGGGGATCTTCACCTTCGAGGTCTACCCCTGCAGGAGCTTCCCGGGGGACCGCCTGCCGGATTGAGGGGGGCACCGCTCGCGGACCCGGAAAGGCGTCCCGCGCCGCCGCCCTCCTGCCCCTCGTCCGAGACCCTTTAGCCGCCTCCGGGACGAGCCCCCTTCGCGCGCAGCTCGGCGGCGAGCTCGAGGACGAATTCCCACACCGCTGCCACGCGCGGCACCTCGCGCAGGGCGCGGTGGACGACGAGCCAGCTGTCGCCGCCCGTGAGGGGTGGCAGGCTGCGCCTCAGCTCCGGCGAGAGCGCCACCTCGACGAGCCCGGCCGCGCGCGCCATGGGGCCGTCCGCCACGACGAGCCCCAGGCCGGCCGCGGCGGCGGCCATCTGGGTGCCCATGTGGCTCGTGCGGAGCGCGACCGCCTCCGGCGGGACGCGCTCGGCCACCAGGCGGGCGGCCGGAAGGTGGGCGAGGTCCTCCGCCCAGGTGATGAAGCGAGCGTCGCCGAGCCGGCGCAGCCGGCCGAGCCCTTCCACGTAGGCCTTGGCGCCGTAGAGTCCGCCCACGGTCTCGCCGAGCGAGCGAGCCACGAGGTCCCCGCTCGTGGGCCGCCGCGCGCGCAAGGCGAGGTCGGCCTCCCTTCGCGTCAGGTCGGCGTAGGCGACCGAGGCGTCGAGGACGAGGCGCAGCCGCGGGTGCCGGGCCAAGAGGCGAGGCAGGGCCGGGGCGAGGAAGAACTCGGCCACGCCGGGCGGAGCGGTGATCCGCACCTCGCCCTCGGGCCGGGCCTCGCGCCCCTGCGCCGCCAGGGCCAGGCCGGCCGCGGCCCGCTCCATGGCCTCGGCGTGCGGGGCAAGCGCCTCGGCGAGGGAGGTGGGGCGTACCCCGTCCGGCGTGCGGTCGAAGAGGCGCGCCCCGAGGGCCATTTCCAGGGCCTCGAGGCGGCGCGAGACGGTCGAGGCGTTCACGCGCAGACGCTTTCCGGCGCCGAGGAGCGTGCGCGCTTCCATGAGCGCCAAGAGGACGCGGGCGTCGTCCCAGCGGAGGGCGGGGAGGGCGGGCGGCGAGGACGCGCTCTTTTGCGAAAACGCAGGCCTGGGAGGCATTTATGCCTATTGTAATGCGTAATCGCGGGCAGCACATTGGCGGGGAAAGGGAGACGCCGCCATGGATACCCGAGGAACCGCCACCCCGCCGGGGACGACCCCGGCCCCTTCGCGCGAGGGGGAGCGCGCCGCCGCGCCGCTGCACGTCGTCTTCGGCGCCGGCCAGATCGGCACGCTCCTCGTCCGGGAGCTCCTCGAGCGAGGCCTGCCGGTGCGCCAGGTGAGGCGCGGGCCTGCGGGCGCGGCGCGCCCGGGCCTCGCCTGGGCCCGTGCCGACGCGACCGACCCGGCGGCGGCGGCGGCGGCGGCGGCCGGCGCCGCGGTGGTCTACGACTGCACGAACCCGCCCGACTACCACCGGTGGGACGAGCTCCTCCCGCCGCTCAGGCGCGGGGTGCGCGCCGCGGCGTCCCGCGTCGGGGCGCGGCTGGTGGTGCTCGACTGCCTCTACATGTACGGCCGGCCGGCCCGGGCGCCCTTCGACGAGGACGAGCCCTTGCGGCCCTGCTCGCACAAGGGCGAGCTCAGGGCCCGCCTGGCGAGCGAGCTCTTCGAGGCCCATGCCCGCGGCGAGGTGCGCGCCACCTCCGGCCGGGCCTCCGACTTCTTCGGGCCCGCCGTGCCGCTGGCGCTGCTCGGCGAGCGCGCGCTGCGCCGGCTCCTCTCGGGCAAGCCGGTGGAGATGGGCGGTTCGCCGGACATGCCGCACAGCTACAGCTACGGTCCGGACGTGGCCCGCTCCCTCGGCGTGCTCGGGACGCACCCCGAGGCGGACGGGCGGGTCTGGCACCTGCCGGTGGCCTGGCAAGGGACGACCCGCGAGCTCGTGTCGGCCCTCGCGAACGAGCTCGGGGTGCAAGGGCGCATCCGGACCGTGCCGGACTGGCTGTTCCGCGCCGTGGGCCTCGTGAGCCCGCTCGTCGGCGCGGCCGCCGAGATGACCTACCAGTGGCGGGTACCCTACCTCCTCGACGACCGCCGCTTCCGCCAAGCCTTCGGCGTCGAGCCCACCCCCGCCGAGGTGGCGGTGGCGGAGACGGCGCGCTTTGCGAGGTCGCTCGTGGAGGGCCGGCGCGAGGCGGCGTAGCGGCCCGACAGCCTCCATCCCGCGGCCGGGGCTAGCGGCCCGGGCCCCCAGCGCAGGTGGTGAAAGCGCTCGGGCGCCGCC
>DATJVF010000168.1:0-4009 GCA_035501995.1 Anaeromyxobacteraceae bacterium | reverse complement strand
AGCCCGTGCTTCTCGGTGAACCCCTCCTGCACCGGGTGGAGCTTGCCCCCCTGCTCGAGGCCCTCCACCGTCATCACCTCCCGGCCGTGGGCCTGCACCGCCAAGACGGTGCAGGACTTCACCGGCTTCCCGTCGAGGAGCACGGTGCAGGCCCCACAGTGCGTGGTGTCGCAGCCGATGTGGGTCCCGGTGAGCCGGAACACCTCGCGCAGGAGGTGCACGAGGAGGAGGCGCGACTCCACCTCCGCCGTGCGGGCGCTGCCGTTCACCTTGAGCTCGACCTTGTGCGTCGACATGTCATCTCCCTCCCGCGCGCTCGCAGGCCTTCCTGAGGGCACGCATGGTCATCACCCGCGCCA
This sequence comes from Anaeromyxobacteraceae bacterium, assembly GCA_035501995.1. GTDB lineage: Bacteria > Myxococcota > Myxococcia > Myxococcales > Anaeromyxobacteraceae > Anaeromyxobacter_A. The sequence goes on along the minus strand of DATJVF010000168.1, from coordinate 3,650 downwards.
TCTCCCGCTTGTATTCCACCGACCCGCGCCGGTCGGCCCGCGGCGACGAGGCCTCCGCGGCGAGCCGCGCCGCCTGGGCGATGGCGGCCTCGTCCGGCTTCTTGCCCCGCAGGTAACCCTCGGCGGCGCTGGCCTTCACCGGCGTCACCCCGACGTTGGTGAGGGCGAGGCCGACCTCCGCCACCGCGCCCGAGGAGGCGAGCGTGAGCTGCGCCGCGGCGGCGGCGGTGGCGTAGTCGCCCACCTTGCGCTCCAGCTTCACGTAGGCCCCGCCGCTCCGAGGCGGGGGGGCCGGGATGCGGATCTCGGTCAGGATCTCGTCTGGGGCGAGCGCGGTCGCGAAGAGCCCGAGGAAGAACTTGGCCACCGGGATGACCCGCTCCCCCTTGGGCCCGAGCGCCACCACCTGCGCGCCCAGGGCCAGCATGGTGGCCGGGTGGTCGTTGCCGGGGTCGCCGTGGGCGAGGTTACCGCCCACCGTGGCGCGATTGCGGACCAGCGGATCGGCGATCACCCGGGCGGTGTCCATGAGGATCGGATAGCGGGTGCGGACGAGCTCGGAGTCCTCGAGGACCGATTCGCGGGTGCAGCCGCCGATGCGGAGCATCCCGCCCTCCTCCCGCACGTACTCGAGGCCGGGGATGCGACCGATGTCGACGAGGTGGGCCGCCTGCCCGAGGCGGAGCTTCAGGAGGGGCAAGAGGCTCTGTCCCCCCGAGAGCACCTTGGCCTCGTCCCGGTACTTGACGAGGAGCGCCACCGCCTCGGGGAGGGTCGCGGGCGCATGGTAATCGAACGCCGATGGGATCATGGTCTCTCCTTCGGGAAGAACCGCCTTCAGCGCAGAAGCAGGTAGAGGACGACGAGGGCCAAAACGAGCGGCACCCACAGCGGCACCGGTCGGGTGAGGAGCCGGGTGGCGGCGCGGCCGGCCACCTTGGCGCCGAGCGAGCCGAGGTCGAGCGCCTCGGCGGGCCGCGCCGCCGGGGGCGGCGCGGGCTCGGCGGCCCCGGCGGGTGAGCTCGGCGGCGGCGAGGTGCTGGCGGCGGCCTCGGGGGCGGCGGCCTTCACGGTCTCGAGCTCGCCGCGCAGGCGCTGGGCGAAGATCTGGAACATCTGGTCGCTCACGTCCTCGACCATCCCGCGCCCCATCTGCGCCAGGATCCCGGTGATGTTCACCTCCGAGACGGCGGTGACCTCGGTCCGGCCGGGGCCGAGCTCCTTGAGGCTGCTCGTGAGCTTCAGGTCGGCGCCCCCCTTGCCGCGCACGTCCTGGCCGCTCGCCACGATGCGCGCGGTGTGCGAGGCCTCGTCGAGGCTCTCGAAGACCACCTTGCCCCGGTAGCTCGACGAGACCGGGCCCACCTTCACGGTCATGGTGCCGGCGTAGGACTTGTCGTCGAGCTTCTCGGTGATGGCCGCCCCGGGCATGCAGCGGGCGACGCTCGCGGGGTCGATGAGGAAGCCCCACACCCTGGCCGGATCGGCCTCCACCACCACGGTCTTGCTGATCTCGATGGACATGGACGGCCTAGCTCCTGAGGTGGGGTAGGAGGCGCTCCAGGGAGGCGAGGTCATGGGCCGGAGCGAGCTCGTCGACGAAGGGAAGCGCCGCCGCCATGCCCCGCGCGGTCGGCTCGTAACGGGGGTCGGAGAGGAGCGGGTTCAGCCAGATCACTCGCCGGGCCCGGGCCTGGATGCGGCGCAAGGCGTCGGCGAGGAGCTCGGGGTCCCCTCGTTCGAGGCCATCGCTGAACACCACCACCACCGTGCGCGAGTCGACGAGCTCGGAGAGGTGGCGCGAGGCGAAGGCCTCCAGGCTCTCCCCGATGCGCGTGCCCCCCGACCAGTCGGGGACCGCCGCCGAAAGGGCCCCCAGCACCCGCTCCTCCGGGCCGGCGAGGAGCTGCGTGATACGGACGAGCTCGGTGTTGAAGGCGAACACCTCGGTCTGCTTCGCCACCCGCTTGAGCGAGCGCGCGAAGGCGAGCAGGAAGCGGCCGTGCGCCTCCATCGAGCCGCTGGTGTCGCAGATGACGACCAGCCGGGGCGTCTCCACCGGGTGGTCCCGCCGGGCGAAGGAGATCACCTCGCCCCCGGTGGCGAGGGCGCGGCGCAGGCTCCGCCGGGGATCGGGCCGTCCCCGCCCGTGCACGGGGGCGAGCCTGCGGCCCTTGCGCGTGGCGAGCCGCTCGGCCAGGCGGGCCATGAGCCGCTCGATCTCGGCGAGGTCGCGCTCGTCGCAGCGGTCGAAGTGCTTCCTCTTGAGGAGCGCCTCGCGGCTCGAGCCGAGCTCCTCGCCCTCCGGCACCTCGATTTCGCGCTCGCCGTCGGCGGGGGCCTCGCCGCCGAGCGGGTTCGGCGGGGGGCGTGGGTTCCCGGGGCCGTGCTCCGCCGCCGGCCGCGCCCTCGCGGGAGCCTCTCCCCCGAGCCAGTAGCGGGCGAAGAGCGCCTCGAAGGTGCGCTCGTCGCGCGGCCTCACCTTGAGGCTGCAGCGGAGCGAGAGGCGCACGTCCTCGGGATCGCCGAGGTCCGAGAGGAGCAGGGCGCGCAGCGCGTCCACCTCGTCGCCGGTCGAGACCCGCACCCCGCCCGCGCGCAGGGCGCCCGCGAACCTCGCCAGGTGGACGATGAGGTCCCGGCTCATGAGGCGAGGGCCTCCTCCTGGCGGGCCTCGGCGACGAGGCGGGCGAGCTCGGCCTCGTCGAGGTCGTGCTGGTCGCGCCGGTCCTTGACGATGCAGCCGAGGGTGGTCCGCACGCTTACGAGGTCGAGCTCGTCGACGTGGAGCCGCACGAGCGCCTGGGCCCAGTCGATGCTCTCGGCCACGCCCGGCCGGCGCATGAGGCGCCGCGCCCGCAGGGCCCTGAGGAAGCGCCCGATCTGGAGGGCGAGGGCCTTCTTGGCGCCCGGCACCCGCGCGGTGAGGATGGCCACCTCCTTCTCCAGGGAGGGGTGATCGACGTGGAGGTACAGGCACCTCCGGCGCAGGGCGTCCCCGATCTCGCGGGTGCAGTTGGAGGTGAGGATCACGTAAGGCACGTGCTCGGCCCGGATGGTGCCGAGCTCGGGGATGGTCACCTGGAAATCCGAGAGCACCTCGAGCAGGAAGGCCTCGAAGGCCTCGTCGGCCCGGTCCACCTCGTCGACGAGGAGCACGGCCGGCCCCTCGCGCCGGCTGATGGCGCGCAGGAGCGGCCGCTCGAGGAGGTAGCTGCGGCCGAAGACCGCCTGCTCCATCTGCGTGGCGTCCTGGCCCTCGCGCTCCGCCATCCGCACCCGCAGCATCTGGCGCGGATAGTTCCACTCGTAGAGCGCAGTGGAGACGTCGAGCCCCTCGTAGCACTGCAAGCGGATGAGCTCGGTGCTCCGCAGCCGGGCGAGGACCTTGGCGATCTCGGTCTTCCCCACCCCGGCGTCGCCCTCCACGAGGAGCGGCTTCTGCAGGTCCCCGGCGAGGAGGAGCGCGGTGGCGATGGCGTCGTCGGCGATGTAGCCCTCGCGGGCCATCGCCTCCTGCAGCGCTCGTATCTCGGGCCTCATCCGTGCGCCTCGGCCGGCGCGGGCGCGGAGAGGTACCGGTCGGGGGCGGCGAGGAACCGCTCGCGGCAGCGGGCGTTGCAGAAGTAGAAGCGCCGTCCGCCGTGCTC
>DATJVF010000167.1:0-6713 GCA_035501995.1 Anaeromyxobacteraceae bacterium | reverse complement strand
AACTCCTCCACCTCGCGCGGGTAGATGTTCTCGCCGCCGCGCAGGACCATGTCCTTGATGCGGCCGACGATGTTGACGTAGCCCTGGTCGTCCATGGTGGCGAGGTCGCCGGTGTGCATCCAGCGCGCGCTGTCGATGGCTTGCCGGGTGGAATGCAGGTCGTCCCAGTAGCCGAGCATGACCGAGTAGCCGCGCGTGCAGAGCTCTCCCGGGGTCCCGCGCGGCACCACCCGGCCGGTGGCGTGGTCGACGATCTTGATCTCGACGTGCGGGTGGACCCGCCCCACCGTGGAGACCCGCTTCTCCAGGGGATCGTCGACCGCGCTCTGGGTGGAGACCGGCGAGGTCTCGGTCATGCCGTAGCAGATGGTGACCTCGGGCATGTGCATCTCGCTCTGCACCCGCTTCATCACCTCGATCGGACAGGGCGAACCGGCCATGATGCCGGTGCGCAGGCTCGAGAAGTCGATCCTGGCACGGTCGGGGTGGTCGAGCTCGGCGATGAACATGGTCGGCACGCCGTAGAGCGCGGTGCAGCGCTCCTCCTGCACCGTCCGCAGCACCGTGCCCGCGTCGAAGCTCTCGCCCGGGTAGACCATGCACCCGCCGTGGGTGGTGATGGCCAGGTTGCCGAGCACCATCCCGAAGCAGTGGTAGAGCGGGACCGGGATGCAGACGCGGTCGCGCTCGCTGTAGTGGAGCTCCTCCCCGATGAAGAAGCCGTTGTTGAGGATGTTGTGGTGGCTGAGGGTGGCCCCCTTGGGGAACCCGGTGGTGCCGCTCGTGTACTGGAGGTTGATGGGGTCGTCCGGATCGAGCAGCCGCTCGCGCGCTGCGAGCGCCTCCCCGCCGCTCGCCCGCCCCTCCTCGAGGAGCTCTCTCCAGTCCGCCTCCAGCACCAGGGTCTGGAGGTGGCGCGGGCTATGCTCCTCGACCTCGCGCACCATGGCCACGTAGTCGGCCCCCCGGAAGCCGCGAGCGAGGACGAGCCAGCGCGTGCCCGACTGGGTGAGCACGTGCTCGAGCTCGTGCAGGCGGTAAGCCGGGTTGATGTTCACCAGGATGGCGCCGATGCGGGCGGTGGCGTACTGCACCACCACCCACTCGTGCCGGTTCGGCGACCAGATACCCACCCGCTCGCCCTTGGCGACGCCGCGGGCGATGAGGCCCTGCGCCGCCAGCGAGACCTCCTCCCAGAACTGGCGGTAGGTGGCGCGGTAGCCCTGGTGGGGAACGACCAGCGCCTCGGCGTCGCCGCAGCGTTCCACCGTCCGTCTGAGGTTCTCGCCGATGGTCTCGCCGAGAAGCGGCAGATCGCTCAGGCCGTGCACGTAGGAGGGCGCCTTCATGCAGAGCTCCTTCGCCAAAGGGGAGAGCCTTTAGCCTACGACGGGCGGACGCCCGGCGAGAAGGGGGTGAGCCGAGGATCGCCCACGCCGCCCGTGCCGCGCCGCGGCGAGCCTGGGGGCCGGGCCCCTCCCCCCGCTCCCGCCTTCGGGGAGCCCTTCGGGCGAGGGGCGACCCCCCGCGGGCGCCTGCGCGATACGCTGGATGGTGGGGCCCGGCGCGGCTATGCTGGCCTCACGCGATGCAAGAGGTCTTCGGTAACACCCTCGGCCTCAAGGCCTCCGAGCTGCACGCCCTCCGCCGCACCTACCGCCGCCGCGTCGACGCGCAGGACGTGATCTCCCCGGAGCTGGCGCGCCACCTGGCCGAGATCTCCCTCGAGACGAACCGCCAGGTGGGGGTGCTCATCGACCGCAAGGGCGACGTGCAGGCGGTGATGGTGGGCGACGCCCGCCGGCTCGAGCTCCCCGACGTCGGCCGCGCCCGGGCCGGCTCGCACCGCCTGCGCGGGCTGCGCCTCGTCCACACCCACCTCCACGGCGAGTCGCTCACCCGCGACGACCACACCGACCTCGCGCTCTTGCGCCTCGACCTGGTGGCCGCGGTGGAGGTCCTCGCCGGCGGGCTGCCCGGCAAGGTGCACTACGCGCACCTCCTGCCGGAGAACCCGGCCGGCGCCATCTGGAAGGACGAGGTGGCCGCGAGCGTCTTCGAGCTCGCCTACCGGGCGCTCGCCGGGGCGCTGGCGCTCGAGGAGGAGTTCGCCCGGGCGGGCGCGGCGCGCCGCACCGGCGGTCGCGAGCGGGCGCTGCTCGTGGGCGTGGGCGGTCGCAGCCGCTCGCGCGAGGCGGCGAGCGCCTCGCTCGAGGAGCTGCGCGAGCTCTCCAGGACCGCCGGCGTGGCGGTGGTCGACGCCCTCTTGCAGATGCGGCGGGAGATCGACCCGCGCTACCTCATCGGCAAGGGCAAGCTGGAGGAGATCGTGCTCCGCTCCATGCAGCTCATGGCGGACATGATCATCTTCGACGCCGACCTCTCGCCGTCGCAGGCCACCCACATCGCCGAGGCCACCAGCCTCAAGATCCTCGACCGCACCCAGCTCATCCTCGACATCTTCGCCCAGCGGGCCCAGTCCGCCGACGGCAAGCTGCAGGTGGAGCTGGCCCAGCTGCGCTACCTCTACCCTCGCCTGGCCGGGCGCGACGACTCCCTCTCCCGGCTGGCCGGCGGCATCGGCGGGCGCGGCCCGGGCGAGACCAAGCTGGAGATCGACCGCCGGCGCGTGCGCGACCGCATCACCGCGCTCGAGCGGCGCATCGAGCAGCTGTCGGCGCATCGCCAGATGCGGCGCAAGCAGCGCAACGCCCGCGGGATGCCGGTCATCTCCATCGTTGGTTACACCAACGCCGGCAAGTCGACGCTCCTCAACACCCTCACCGACTCGCAGGTGCTCGTCGAGGACGTGCTCTTCGCCACCCTCGACCCCACCAGCCGCCGGCTGCGCTTCCCGCGCGACCGCGAGGTGATCATCACCGACACGGTGGGGTTCATCCGCGACCTGCCCGGGGAGCTCCTGGCCGCCTTCCGCGCCACCCTCGAGGAGCTCGGCGACGCCGACCTGCTCCTCCACGTCGTCGACGCCAGCGACCCGCGCTTCGCCTCGCGGGTGGAGGCGGTCTCGAGCCTGCTCTCGGACCTCGGCCTCGCGGACAAGCCCCACCTGCTCGTCTTCAACAAGGCGGACCTCCTGCCGGACGGGCAGGCCCTCGCCATCGCCCACCAGCTCGGGGGCGTGGCGGTGAGCGCGAGGACGCGCGCGGGGCTCGAGGAGCTGCTCCACGCCTGCGACCGCGCGCTGTGGAGCGACGGCAAGGTGAGCTTCGCCGAGGTGGAGGCCTCCGCCCGACCGCCCGCCGACGCCGCCGCGGCGTCCGAGCCGGCGCGGCTCTTGCCGGCGGTGGTCCCGCTCCGCCGTTAGCCCCCCGGGCGGCCGCGGGCCGCCCGGCCGGGCCAGGCTCGCCGCCCGGGGACGAGGTGTGAGACCCTGCGCCCGGCGGGGCGCCCGCGGCGAGGCCGGGACCGGTGGCTTTCCCGCGCCTGGCAAATGGCTTAACGTCGCGCCGGAATGGCCTCGCTCAAGCAACCCCTCGCCCTCGCCCTCCTCCTCGCGCTCGTCCCGGCGTGCTCGGGGCGCCGGGAGGAGGCGGCCCGCGGCATCTTCCGCGCCGGCGAGACCGCGCAGCGGCCGAGCGCCTTCGACCCGGCGCGCCCGCTCGACGCCCTCGCCTTCGGGGCCGACGAGGCGGCCGCGCGGCTCGGCTCGCTCGCCTTCGCCGCCGACGTCACCTGGAGCGTCGAGCGACCGGGCGCGCCGACCTTGCGCGCGACCGAGCACCACCGCCTGAGGCAGCTCGCGTCGGGCGAGTTCGACCTCTCCGTCGACCTCGACCCCACCGCCGAGCCGGGATCGGAGACCGGCAAGCGGGTCGTCTTCGCGCGAGGGATGACCTACGCGCGCGCGCGCTTCGCGCCCTTCCGCCAACGCAGCGCCGACCAGGGCCTCGAGGCGCGGCGCGAGCGGGACCAGAGCTTCCGGATGGCGAGCGAGCTCGCCCTGCTCTACGGCCCCGCCCTCGCGGTGGCGAGCGACGGCGAGGGGGTCGCCCTCGGCCGCCGGGCCCTGCGCTACCGGCTCTCCCTCTCCGGCCAGCTCCCCCGCCCCGCCCCCCTCCCGCCAGGCCTCCCCGGGGGCGCCTACGACCCCGACACCCAGCGGCGGGTGGACTTCCTCGAAGGGCGGGTGCCGGTGGCGCTGAAGGGCGAGCTGTGGCTGGACGCCGAGACCGGGGTGCCCCTCAAGGTGAGCCTGCAGGGCGCCTTCGGGGAACAGAAGGACCCGCAGCTGCGCGCGGAGCTCTCGCTCTCCGCCGCCGTCACCGCCCTCGGCGCCGAGGTGCCGGCCGTCGCGCCCCCGCCCGATGCGCTCCCCGACGAGCACCGCCCGAGGGGCGTCGCCCGCGCGCTCGAGGCCGCCGGCCTGCGCAAGCCAGCCGCCGGCAAGGAGCGCGAGGTCGAGGAGGAGCCGGACGAGCCCGGCGCGGCGCCCTAGCGGCTCAGGGCGGCCGAGCGCCGGCCCGCTCCTACGGGCCCCGGTGGCGCTTCCACTCGACCATCAGGCAGCGGTCCTGCACCACCTTGATGCCGGCCTGGGCGAGGGCCTTCGCCACCTCGTCGTTGCGGATGCCGAGCTGGAACCAGACCGCCCGCGGGGCGAGCGCCTTCATCTCCTCGAGGTGCTTGGGGAGGTCGGCCGGGCGCCGGAAGACGTCGAGGATGTCGACCGGGCCCGGGATCTCGGCGAGCTTGCGCTCGACCGGCACGCCCAGGATCTCCACCGCCTCCGGGTAGTAGACCGGGACCGGGACGAGGTCCACCCCGGCCGACTTGAGGTAGGCCGGCACGTAGTAGGAGGGCTGGTCGGCCTGGGCTTCGGTCTTGATGCCGAGCACGGCCACCCGCCGCGCGCTCCGGATGAGCTCGCCGATGGCGGCGTCGTCCTCGATGAGGTTCTGGCGGTAGTCCAAGGCTCACCTCGCTTGCCCGGGGTCATAACCGCGGGAGGCCCCTCGCGCCTCGCCCGGGGTGCGAGGGGTTTCGGGGCCCCGCGCGACCTCTTCCGGGCAGGGGTTCGCCCTCTCCCGCGGACGGGCGAGGGAAGGGGCCCTCGAGGCACGCGCGCCCCGGAGCTAACCCGCCGTTTCAACGGGCGTCTTCGCCCTCGAGACCTCGCGCGAGGCCGAAATCTGGACGCCCGGCCTCGGCCGCCTACCATGGATGCACCAGGCGGGCGCTATCGGGTGCCCGCCCAAGAGGTGTCCATGCACGCGAAGAGCCGGTCGGAGATCGTCGAGGTGACCGAGAGCGCCGCGCAGGCCGTGCTTCGCCGCGGACCGGCGACCGGCCTCGCCCCCGACGAGGAGCAGGTCCTGCGCATGCGCCTCGGCGCATCGCTGCCGCTCTCGGCCCGGCTCGAGCGCATCGGGCTCTTGACCGACGCGGAGATCGAGCTCTTGGCCTACGAGATCGAGGCTTACCTCCAGCTCGCCGGCCAGCGAGAGAGGTCGGTGCGCAAGCCCGTGCACTCGCGCGCCAAGGAAAAGATCGTGCGGGCGCTGCGCCGCAAGGCCTGAGATCCCTCACAGCTTCGCCGCCAGGGCCTCGGCGGCGAGCGCGAGGCTCGGCTCCTCGCCCTCGTTCGGCAGGCCCGCCGAAAGGGCGTTCGCGAGCCAGTCTGAGGCGCGCGGGTTCCTCCACCAGTCCTCGTCGAAGCGCTCGACGAGGAGGGCGCGGCAGCGCTCGCCCCGCGCCGCGCCGAGGAGGCTCGCGGCGGCCGCGCCGGCGTCGCCGTCGCGCACGAACAGCCCCGGCGGCCAGGCCGCCAGGGCCGCGCGGGTCATGGCCTCCCGGTGGGCCTCCTGCCAGGCCGCCCCGGCCATCCCCCGCTCGACCTCGGTCGCCACCCGGCAGGCGGCGGCGCGGGTGCGCAGCCGGAAGAGCTCCCTCAGGGCGAGGGCCCGCACCAGGTCGCCGGTGCGCTTCTTGTCCACCGAGAGCCGCTCGGCGAGGAAGCGCCGGTCGAGGAGCAGGCCGGAGAGGACCGAGCCCAGGGTGAACGCGGCCGCGGGCTCCCGGCGGTGGGGCGGCACCCGGGCCGAGAAAAGGGCCCGGCCCACCGCCTCGAACAGGCCGAGGTAGTCGGCCGCGCCGCCCTGGCGGCGCAGGGAGATCCGCGCCTCGTGGACGTGGGCGCCCGGCCACTGTGCGCTCCTCGCCCCGTCGTCCACCGCCACCCGCTCGAGGCCCAGGTTCATGGGTAAGACCACCGCCGCGAGCGTGCCGGTGAGCCCGCGGGGCGGGAAGGTGCCCTCGTAGCCGTGCAGGGCGAGCACGAAGAGGAGGTCCGCCCGCTCGAACTCGCCGTGCGGGTGGGGCGCGAGGGCCGCCTCGCGCCGAGCGAGCCAGCCGAGGACGTCGCGGTAGGCGTCCTCGCTCCTCGCGAGGAGCTCGTCCGCCGCCACCACCGCGTCCCAGTCGGGGACGAGACCCATCTCGGCGCGGGCGCGGGCGCGCTCCTCGACCGCCCTCTCCCGGGAGGCGAGGTGAGCCGCCGCGGCCACCGCCCGCCCGAGGAGGCGCCGCTTCTGCCGGTCCCTCTCGCGCGGGATCGCGGTCTCCGCCTCCTCGAGTCCGACCGGCCCGTCGGCCGACGCGACCGTCGCGCCCGCCTCCGCCCGCCGCCAGGCCTCCTCGCTCGCCGCCTGTACCCGCTCGGCGCGGAGGGCGGCCACGAGCAGCGCGAGCCCGTC
>DATJVF010000166.1:0-2126 GCA_035501995.1 Anaeromyxobacteraceae bacterium | reverse complement strand
CGGCCGTGGGTGCGCTCGCCGCGCTCGAGCTCATGCTCCTCATCACCGGCGCCGCCGCCGCCCCGAGGGGGCGCCGCATCGACCTCCTCGAGGGCACCCTGCAGATGCGCGCCACCACCCGGGTGCCGACCTGCGCCTGCGCCCGAGGCGCCATTCCCTAAGGGAAGGCCGCCCGCGAGATTGATCGGAAGCGATTGTCCTCGCGGCATGGAGCGCGCTATCGCGACTGGGAGCCGGCTTTCCTCGCCCGATAGAGTCCTTGAGCGCTATACTGAACGGTCGGAAATCGAGCACCTACGCAGCGCCCGGGAGGGCTCATGGACGCGCAGGGGCAGACCGGCTTCGTCGTCTGGTTCACGGGCATGAAGGGCTCGGGCAAGAGCGCCCTCGCCCGCCACCTGCACCATCGTTTCGTCCTCTCGCGACGGCCGGCGGAGTTCATCGACGGCGACGATGCTCAGGAGATCCTGACGAAGGGGCTCGGCGCCAGCAAGGAGGACCGCGACGCCTCGGTGAAGCGGGTGGGCCGCGTCGCGCACCTGCTCTCGAGGCATGGAGTGGTGGCGCTGTGCGCCTCGCTCTCGCCCTACCGGGAGACCCGGGAAGCGCTCCGGCGCGAGGTCCGGCGCTTCGTCGAGGTGTTCGTGGACTGCCCCATGGAGGTCCTCATCAGCCGTGACCCGGTCTACCGCAAGGCCCTGGGAGGCGAGGTGAAGGGGATCCCGGGCGTGGACGACCCCTACGAGCCTCCCACCCACCCCGAGATCACCGTCCACTCCGACCAGGAGTCGGTCGAGGAGGCGGCGCGGCGCATCTTCCAGGCGCTCGTCGATCTGAAGTACGTCGGGCCGGCCGAGTTCGGGCGGCTCACCGGCGGGGGCCGCCCGAGGCGGGCGCGCCCGGCGAAGGAGAAGGGGACCCAGGCCGAGCGCAAGGCGCCGAAGAAGGTGGCCGCCCGGACGGCCAAGGCGAGGAGGGCGCAAGGCTCCTAGGCCGCTATCCTGGGCGAGGTTTCCCCCGAGGCGCCTTTGCACTAGATTCCCCCCGGAATGCCGGGCGAGGAACTCGAGACCTTCCGCCGCTCCTCCGAGGAGAAGCTCGCGCGGATGAAGGCGTCGCTCGCCGCGCTCGACGGCGCGGTGGTGGCCTTTTCGGCGGGGGTCGACTCGACCTTCGTCCTGGCGGTGGCGCGCGAGGTCCTCGGGGAGCGGGTCCTGGCGCTCACCGCGCACTCGCCCTCGGTCCCGCAGGCCGAGCGGGACGAGGCGCGCGCGCTGGCGCGCCGGCTCGGCGTTCGCCACCTCGAGGTGGCGAGCCACGAGATGGACGACCCGCGCTACGTCGCGAACCCGGTCGACCGCTGCTTCTACTGCAAGAGCGAGCTCTACCGGCTGTGCGCCGAGGCGGCGCGCCGGGAGGGGAAGGGCGCCGTGCTCGACGGCTTCAACGCGGACGACCGGCGCGACCACCGCCCCGGCCACCGGGCGGCTGAGCACTTCGCGGTGCGCTCGCCGCTCGCCGAGGCCGGCCTCGCCAAGATCGAGGTCCGGGCCTGGAGCGCCGCCTACGGGCTGCCGACCTGGGACAAGCCGCAGCTCGCCTGCCTCGCCTCGAGGCTCCCCTACGGGACGGAGGTCACCCCCGAGCGCCTCGCCACGGTCGAGCGCGCCGAGGCCGCTCTGCGCGCGCTCGGGCTGAGGGCCTTCCGGGTGCGCTACCACGGCGACATCGGCCGCATCGAGGTGGCTGCCGACGAGCTCGAGGGCGCCTTCGCCCGCCGCGACGCCCTCGCCGCCGCCGTGAAGGGAGCGGGCTTCCGCCTGGCCGTCCTGGACCTCGAGCCCTTCCGCTCCGGCCGCCTGAACGAGCTCGCCGGCCTCTCACTGCCGGTCGTGTAGCCGGCTCCTCCCGGGGTCGCATCCCCGCCGCTCGCGCCCCGCGCGGCGTTCCACGCGCTTTTTTGACACTCGGCTATCGGGTGGTAGCGTGTAGGTTAAAGTAATCCCATGAGGGAGACATCATACATGAACCTTCAAGCCCCGATGGTCACTCCGCAGAGCGCAGCGATTCCCTCTTCGAGGCTGGAACCGATGCTCATCCGCCTTCCTCCGGCCCTCGCTAGCCGG
>DATJVF010000165.1:0-2869 GCA_035501995.1 Anaeromyxobacteraceae bacterium | reverse complement strand
CCGGGTGGCTCGCCTACCGGGCGGCGCTCATCACCGCGAGGTCCGGCGGCGAGGCCCCGCGGGCGGGCGCCCGGACCGCTGGCCCGCGACGGCTCCTCTTCCCCGAGTGCCTCGGGCCGCTCTTCGAGAAGGAGATGCGCTACCTCACCCGCCACCCCGCCGTCCGCGTCTACCTGTTCGTGCTCCCGGTGCTCGCGCTGCTCGTGGGATACAAGCTGCCCATTCCGCGCAGCGGTGAGCTCGGCGAGATCCTGCGGGCCCTGCCGCTCTTCGGCCTCGCCGTCTACGTGCACCTCGTGTTCCAGATGTTCTGGGTGAACGGCCTGGGCTTCGAGCGAGGCGGGGTCCGCACCCTCTTCCTCGCGCCGGTGGCCCCCGAACGGATCCTCGCCGCCAAGAACCTCGCCCTGCTCGTCTTCACGACGGGGGTCTTCGGGCTCTCGGCCGCCGCCTTCACGGTGGCGGCGGGACCCCCCCGGCCGTGGGCGGCGGTGGGCGCCCTGGCGCTCGAGCTCGGGCTCGCGCCGCTGCTCTACGGCCTGGGCAACGTCCTCGGCATCCTCTTGCCCCGGGCAGCCTCCTTCGGCCTGCAGCGCACCGGGAGCATCTCCCCGCTCGCCACGCTGGCCGCCCTGGCCACCGCGACCTCAGGGCTCGGGCTCTTCGGGCTCCCGGTCTTGCTCGCCGTCCACCTCGACGCCTTCTGGCTCGTGCCGGCGTCCTGGGTAGCCCTGGCGGTGTGCGCCGGCGGAGCATGGTACCTCACCCTCCCGGCGGCGGCCCGCCTGCTCTCGGCGAGGCGCGAAGAGGTCCTCATGGCCCTGAGCGGGGACGAGGTGTGAAGCCGGACCCACTGTGCGTGGACGCGTACTATCCCACGAACCGCGTATGGTCGCCCGGCGGCCGAACCCGCTAGCGTGGGGCCATGGCGCTGAGCCGAGTCCTGATCATCGAGGACGACCCGGGCATCCGGGAGGCCCTGGCCGAGTGCGTCGCCAGCTTCGAGGTGCAGGTCTCCACCGCGCGCGACGGACTCGAGGGCCTCGAGCGCCTGCGGACGGACCCCGCCCCCGACGCGGTCCTGCTCGACCTGCGGATGCCGCGTCTCGACGGGGATGGCGTCCTGACGGCGCTGCGGGAAGACCCGGCCCTGCGTGCCATCCCGGTGGTGGCCATGACCGGCTTCGTCGAGCCGCCCGAGCTCCCCGTGCACGCCTTCCTCAAGAAGCCCTTCGACCTCGATGAGCTTGCCAAGGTGCTGCTCCGCCTCGGCCGCGAGGCCCGGGCCTAGGGTCTTTCGAGGGCGGCTTTGGGGCCGACGCCCCGCGGGCGGCGAGGGCTCGAGCCGATGGCTGCGGCCTCTGGCTTGCGAGGCGCACTCTCCGGTGCTAGAACGCGCCGGTTCGCCGACATAGCTCAGCCGGTAGAGCAACTGATTCGTAATCAGTAGGTCCCCAGTTCGAGTCTGGGTGTCGGCTCCAAGCACACGAGCGCCCAAGGACCGCCATCGCGGGCGGGGACGCGAGCGGCACCGAGGTCGTCGCCTATTGACCAGGCGGGGGTGTTCACCGGCGCCCGCCGCGGGCCAGAGCTTCGTCGCCTATCGTGCGGCCGGGATTCCGGGTGAGCAGCTCGTGACGGACGGGGGAGCGGGGCTCCACGGTTGGGGGGGACGAGCTGGAACGTGGTCGCGACGACGCTCTGGACCCCTCCCAGCTCTCAGCGAGCCCGGCACCTTCGACGAGGACCTGAGCCCCGGGCGCACGACGTCGGTCGGCGTCTCGTGGGAGGAGTTCCTGTAGAGCACCCTCAATCCGTCGGCCTTCGTCGAGCGCTGGAGCCGCTTCGCGGGCGAGGGCGGCGCGAGCGGAGAGCCCTCGAGCGGCCCGCGGGGGCGATCGCCCCTCGCGCAGGCGCCCTCGGCCGCTCCTCCCAAAGGCGCTCGCCGCCCAGCATGGCGAGGGCATTCGACCCGGGGCGCGCCCACCCGGGCCACGACTTCAGCCGGCGGGCGTTTCCACCCCCGATCACCACCTCGTCCGCGATGAATGCGGCGCGGAGGACGGTCAGGGTTTCCGAGACGCGCTCCCGCCAGCGGGCCTTGCCGAGCCGTCTCAGGGCTCGCTCGCCCAGGTAGTCCTCGAGCTCGCCCTGGCGGTAGGGTAGCCGCGCGAGCTCCAGCGGGACGACGGCGCCGTCGGCGACGAGCGACGAGCCGAGGCCGGTGCCGAGGCCGAGGAAGAGCATGGTGCCCCTGCCCCGGTAGCTGCCCAGGGCCTGCATGGCGGCGTCGTTCACCATCCGGACGGGCCTTCCCATGGCCCGCGCAAAGTCGAAGCGGGTCCAGCCGCGGCCCAGGTTGGCGGGCTCGAGCGCCACCTTCCCCGCCACCACCGGGGCCGGGACGCCGATGGTGACCGCGTCGAACGCCCAGGACCGCCCTCTCGTCGCGGAGAGGACCTTGGCGATCATGCGCCGCGGGGTGAGGAGGCGGCCGGAGGGGATCTTGAGGCTCTCCTCCTCGCCCGAGAGGTGCACCTTCACGTTCGTGCCGCCGACGTCGACGACCAGGATCCTCTTCGGCATGGGTCCTCCCGAGAAGTGCGCCCACCGCCCATCATGGACGATGGGGCGTTCCGGCGCGAGAGCGGGATGCCCTGGCGGGCGGCCCGGTGCACCTTTCACCCACCGTATCGAACGCTCCGCGGCGCCGGCGGGCCCGCGGTCCGCGCGGCCGGGGTCCTCCGGCCCGCGCGCCGGCCGTTGACAGGTTTTGTGGTTCCCTGATAGTTTTTCTTGGAATTTCTGCGATTTCTTCCGGACGCACCCCTGGGCCCCGAGCGAGGGGAGGGACGCGTCGGCGGCGCCC
>DATJVF010000164.1:0-8500 GCA_035501995.1 Anaeromyxobacteraceae bacterium | reverse complement strand
CACCCGGCCGCCTTTCGCGCGCCCTCCTCGAGCGCGGGGGCGCGCCGACGCGGGGGAGCCCCCTTTCTCCACGAGGAGGGAGCGGATGGACGCGCTGCTCGGCATCGACGTCGGGACCACCGCCCTCAAGGTGTCGCTCTTTCTCGAGGACGGCCGCCTCCTCGGGAGCGCCGGCGGCCACTACCCGATCCTGTCGCCCGCCGCGGGCCGCGCCGAGCAGGATCCCGAGGCCTGGTGGCGGGCCCTCCTCGACGGGTGTGCGGCCCTCAAGGCGGCCCATCCGACCGCCTTCTCCCGCCTGGCCGGGATCGGGATCTGCGGGCAGATGCACACGCAGGTGTACCTCGACCGCGCCGGCACGGTGCTGCGGCCGGCCATCACCTGGATGGATCAGCGCGCGAGCGCCATCGTCCTGGAGCTCGAGGCGCGCCGCGAGGGGCGGGACCTCATCTTCGCGGAGAGCCAGAACTTCGCCACCACCACCTACACCGCGCCCCAGGTGCTGTGGGTGAAGAGGGAGGAGCCGGCCCTCTTCGCGCGGGTGAGCCACATCCTGCTCGCCAAGGACTACCTCAAGTACCGGCTCACCGGGCGCCTCTCCACCGATCCCAGCGATGCGACCGGGACCCTGCTCTTCAACGTGGTCCGGGGCACCTGGTCGGAGGCGCTGCTCCGCTACTTCGATCTCTCGCCGACCCTCTTCCCCGAGGTCTGGCCCTCGGCGACTATCGCCGGACGGGTGACGGGCCGGGCCGCCGCGGAGAGCGGGCTCAAGGAGGGCACCCCGGTCGCCAACGGCTCCTCCGACAACTCGGCCTCGGCGCTCGGCGCCGGGATCGTGCGGCCCGGGCAGGCCGCGCTCATCAGCGGGACCGCCGGGGTGATCACGGTCTGCTCCGAGCGGCCCCTGCCCGACCCCGCTCGCCGCACCCTCTGCTGGAGCTACTGCCTTCCCGGGCGCTTCATCGCGCTCGGGATCATGCAGACCGCCGGGGAGTCCCTCAACTGGTTCAGGCGTGCCTTCGACCCGGAGGCGGCCCCGGGGCAGCTCGAGGAGGAGGTGTTCCGCGAGTACGACCGGCTGGCGGAGAGCGTCCCCGAGGGCTCGGAGGGCCTGGTCTTCTTGCCCTACCTGTGCGGCGAGCGGACACCCCACTGGGATCCCTTGGCCCGCGGGCTCTTCTTCGGGGTGGGCCTCCAGACGAAGAAGGCCCACTTCGTCCGGGCGGTCATGGAGGGGGTGGCCATGGGTTTCCGCCAGAACGTCGAGGCGGTGGAGTCGCTCGGCGTCCGCCTGGGCGAGATCCGGGCGGTGGGGGGAGGGATGCGGAGCCCGGTGTGGCTCTCCATCCTGGCCCGCATCGTGCGCCGGCCCATCGCGACCGTCCTCGCCCCGGACCCCGGGAACCTCGGCAACGTCCTCCTGTGTGGCAAGGCCCTCGGACTCTACGACTCGCTGGAGGCCCAGGCGGCGAGGCTGGCCGGCGCCGGGACCGCGCTCCACTTCCCGGAGGGGAGCGCGGCCTACGAGCGAACGTACCGCCTCTACGCCGCGCTCTACCCGGTGCTCAGGGCGACCTACCGCTCGGCGAGGGAGTAGCCGGCGAGGAAGGGACGGGTCGCCAGCGCGCGTCCTGGCGTGCGAGAATCGCCGCTTGGCCCACGAACCGCAGCGCCGCGCCGTCGTCCACGCGCTCCTCGCCATCGCGCTGTGGAGCACCCTCGCCCTGCTCGGGCTCAGGCTGCGCCACCTGCCGCCCCTCCTGCTCGTCGGCTGCGCGCTCCTGCTCGGAGCGGCGGTCGGGTGGCGCGGCCTCTCCTTCCGCGTGCGGCCGAGGATCCTGCTCCTCGGGATCTACGGCCTCTTCGCCTACCACCTCTGCCTCTTCATGGCGCTGCGGCTCGCCCCGCCGGTGGAGGCGAACCTCATCAACTACCTGTGGCCGCTCCTCATCGTGCTCCTGAGCCCGCTCTTCGTGGCCGGGACCGGCCTGCGGGTGCGCCACGTCCTGGGCGCGCTCCTCGCCTTCGGCGGGGCGGCGCTCCTCGTCACCGGGGGCCGCCTCGGCTTCTCGTGGACGGGCGCCGGCGGGTACCTGCTCGCGCTCGCCGCCGCGCTCATCTGGTCGACCTACTCCCTGCTCACGAAGCGCCTGGGGGAGTTCCCCACCTCGACCATCGCCACCTTCTGCCTGGTCTCGGGCGCGCTGTCGCTCGCGAGCCACGCCCTCTTCGAGCCGCGCTACGTCCCCGCCCTCGCCGAGGTGCCGGCCCTGCTCCTCATCGGCCTCGGGCCCATGGGCGCCGCCTTCTACCTGTGGGACCGGGCGCTCAAGGCCGGCGACCCGCGGGTCATCGGCACGCTCGCCTACCTCACCCCTCTCCTCTCGACCCTGCTCATCGCCCTCTTCGGCGAGGGCGAGCTCACCCTCAAGTCCGCCGCCGCCACCGCCTTCATCGTCGGGGGCGCGGCGCTGGGAGCCCTCCCGAGAGCGCCCGGGCTCGCGGTCTCGCCCGCCGAGCCCTCCCTACCCCCGGCGCCACGGTAGGGCCGACGGGCCGGCCGTGGGCGCCCGCGAGGGCGTCTCCTCGGCGAGCGGCCAGGCGGAGCATCACTTTGGCTACAATGGCCCGCATGGCCGAACCGCTCCCCGCCCTCGAGCGCATCCGCAAGGCCCTCGGGCGCGTCCTGCAGGGCAAGGACGAGGTGGTGGACCTCCTCCTGGTGGCGGTCCTCGGGGCCGGCCACGTGCTCATCGAGGACGTGCCGGGGGTGGGCAAGACCACCCTCGCCAAGGCGCTCGCGCGCGCCTTCGACCTCGCCTTTGCGCGGGTGCAGTTCACCCCCGACCTGTTGCCGAGCGACATCCTCGGCTCGCAGATCCTGAATCCGCGCGAGGGCACCTTCTCGTTCAGGCGCGGCCCGGTCTTCACCAACGTGCTGCTCGCCGACGAGATCAACCGCGCCTCCCCGCGCACCCAGTCGGCCCTGCTCGAGGCCATGAACGAGGCCCAGGCCACGGTGGACGGGGTGACCCACCCGCTGCCCGCCCCCTTCTTCGTCCTAGCCACCCAGAATCCGGCCGACTACCAGGGGACCTATCCCTTGCCCGAGGCCCAGCTCGATCGCTTCCTCGTCCGCATCGGGGTGGGCTACCCCGCCCCGGGCGACGAGCGCACCATGCTCTTCGCCCGCCAGCACCGGGACCCCCTCGACGAGGTGGAGGTCGTCTGCACGCGCGAGGAGCTCGTCCGCATGCAGGCCTCGGTGCGCGAGGTGCTGGTGAAGGAGCCGGTGGCCGACTACCTCCTGCGCATCGTGGCGAGGACGCGCGAGCACCCCAAGCTCGCGCTGGGCGTCTCGCCCCGCGGCTCGCTGGCCTACTTCCGGGTGGCCCAGGCCCGGGCCTTCCTCGCCGGCCGGAGCTTCGTCAACCCCGAGGACGTGCAGGCGGCCGCCGCCCCCGTGCTGACGCACCGCATCCAGCTCACCGCACAGGCCCGCTACGGCGGGACGGCGGCCGCCGCCACCATCGCAGAGGTGGTCGCCTCGGTGGACGTTCCGACGTGAAGCTCGACCTCGCTCGGCTGAACCACGTCCTCATCCCGGCCACCAAGGACGGGCGCGACCGCCTGCGCCAGAGCCGCCTCGGCCGCGCCCTCCGCCCGCTCGAACGCCTCTTCGCCGCCACCACCCCCGACGGCCGGCTCTTCCTGACCCTGGCGCTCCTCGCCGGCGTGTTCGGCCTCGACGCGCGGCGGACCGAGGCGCACTTCCTCTTCGCCCTCTTCTTCGCCGCGGTGGCGGCCTCGGTGCTGGTGGGCAGGCGCCTCCCCTTGACCGGGGCGCGCCTCGAGGTCCTTTCCCCCCGCGCGGTGGCGGTCGGCGAGGAGGTGTCCTTCAGGGTGAGCTGCGCCAACCCCTCGGGGACCGCGCTCCCGACCCTCCACGTGCGGCGACCCTTCCTCCCCTACGACGGCACCTGGGTGGAGGGATCGCCTCTCATCGGCGGGGTGGCCCCGCGCGGGCGGGGCGGCACCGAGCTCCGGGCGCGCTTTCGGCAGCGCGGGGAGCACCACCTCGATCCCTTCGGCGTCGGGGTGCTCGTCCCCTTCGGGCTGGCGGTAGGGCCGCTCCTCGAGAGCCCCGGGGTGCGCTTCGTGGTGGTGCCGCGGGTGGCGAACCTCGCCCGCCTCACCCTCCCGCTCGGCCGGCGCTATCAGTCGGGCGGGGTGGCACTCGCCTCCAAGACCGGCGACTCCACCGAGTTCCTGGGCGTGCGGCCGTACCGGCCCGGCGACGCGGTGCGCGACCTCCACGCGAGGAGCTCGGCGCGCGCCGGCCTCCCGGTGGTCCGGGAGCGGCAGCAGGAGTTCTTCAGCCGGGTGGCGGTGATCCTGGACGCCGAGCTCGGCGGGGCGCCGCCGCGGGCCCTCGAGGCGGCGCTCTCGCTCACGGCGGGCCTGGTGGCTCACCTCACCCGGGGAGAATCCCTGGTCGACCTCGCCGTGGCCTCGGAGCCGCGGCAGACCCTGCGGCTCGGCCGGAGCCTCGGCCACCTCGACCAGGCCCTCGAGCTCCTCGCCTGCGTCGCCCGGGGGGCGCCGCTCGTGCCGGAGGCGCTCCTCGCCCGCCTCGACCTGAGGCCGCTCTCCGGGGTGGTGCTCGTCGGCCTCGGCTTCACCGACGCCCACCGCCGCTTCGCCGCCTCGGTGAGGGCCGCCGGGGTGGGCTGCCGCGTGCTCTTGGTGGGCGAGGCCGTCGCGGGCGAGGCGACGGCGGTGCCGGTCGCCGCCATCGAGCGCGGGGAGGCGCTCCTCCTGTGAAGCGGGTCCTCACGGCGGCCTCGCTCGTCCCGGCGGTGGCGCTCTTCGCGCTCTCGACCGGGAGCGCCCAGGCGAGCCTCCTCCTCGCCGGCGCGGTCCTCGCCGCGGCGGCCCTCCCCGGGCGCTTCGCCCTCGGTCCGGCCCTGCAGCGGCTCGCCACCGGGATGGCTCTCGCGGCCGGCGTCGTTCTCTCGGAGCTCCTCCTCGGCGACGCGCCGGCCGTCGCCCCGCGCGGCACGAGCGGGTTCCTCTTCGCGATGGCGGCGCTGGCCGCCCTCCTGTGCGCGGCGGTCCGTCGGCTCTTCACCTCCTCGCGGGAGGCGCGCCGGGCCGACGTGGCCCTCGAGGCGGCGGCGCTCGTCGCCTGCGGCATGGCGCGGGTGGGGAAGGCCTACCCGGCGCTCGCCACCCTCTGGTTCGTGCTCGCCCTCGGCGCCCTCGGCGCGCCGGCTCCCGGCCCGCGGCGGGGGCGCGCCTCCCCCCGCCTCGCCGCGTGGGTGGCGCTCCTCACCGCAGTGCTCGCCGGGACCCTCGGGGTCACCCTGCCCATCGCCGCCCGGGTGGCCGAGCAACGCGCCGTGCGATGGCTCTCCTCGCGGTTCGGCCGCAGCGGCTTCAGCGACACCGTGCGGCTCGGGGCCCTCTCCGGCCTGCTGCGTTCGGAGGTGGTCGTGCTGCGGGTATGGGGCCCGACGGCCGAGTACCTGCGGGGCGCCGTGTACGAGCGCTACGCCTCGGGATACTGGACCGGCGGCGACGATCGCCGGCTCACCCGGGTCGCCACGCTCACCGGGCGGCCCGAGGGGGCGGCCGAAGTACGCTTCGCCGGCCGGGCGGAGCGCTACTTCGAGACGCTCGGTGCGAGCTCGCTCGCGACGCCCCACGGGATCGCGCTGCGCGACGGGGCGGGGACCCTGCGCCCCCTCCCGGGCGAGGGCCCGGCGAGCTACGCCTTCCTGCCGGCCCGGGAGGAGCGCTCGCTCGAGCCACCGACCCCGCTCGACCTCGAGGTCAGCCCGGACCTTCGCCCACGGCTCGCCGCGCTGGCGGACCTCTGGACAGCCGGGGCGGCGCAGCCGCGGGCCAAGGTCACGGCGCTCGCGGCGCACCTCGAGCGCGAGTTCACCTACGACCTCGACGTCCCGCACCTCCCGCACGTGGACCCGGTGGCGGACTTCCTCTTTCGCGGCAAGCGCGGCTACTGCGAGCACTTCGCCTCGGCGCTGGCCCTGCTCGCCCGCTCGGCCGGCGTCCCCGCGCGCGTGGTGGGCGGCTACCACGCCGCCGAGACGAACCCGCTCGGCGGCTACCGCGTCGTGCGCGAGCGCGACGCCCACACCTGGGTGGAGGCGTGGCTGCCGCCGGAGGGGTGGCGAACCTTCGACGCCACGCCGGCCGAGGCTCCGCGTCGCTCCTCGCTGGCCTTTGAGCTCGGCGACGCCGCCTCGATGGGCCTTCTCCACCTCCTCGACGCCCTGCGAGCGATGACCCTGGCCGAGACCACCTTCGCTCTCGCGGGCGCGCTCGCCCTGTGGGCCGTGGTCCGGGCCTTGAACGCGCGCCGGGGCAAGGCAGCTCGGCGAGCGCCGGGCACGCGGACCTCGGCCCCAGCCTATTTCCTGCGCTTCGCGGCCGCGCTCGCCCGCGCCGGCCACGCCCGCGAGCCGTCGGAGCCCCTCGAGCGGCTCGCCCGCCGCATCGCCGCGGTGGAGCCGGAGGCGGCCCATCTCCTCGAGCGCTATGCCGCGCTCCGCTACGGCGGGGTGGGCGATGCCCTTGAGCTCGAGGCGGAGATGGACGGTTGCTCGGCTCGGATGAGGTCCTGCACACCGGGCGGGCCGTAGTCCCTCGCGACCGGGCCAGCCGGCGCCTGCTCACCCGCCCGCCTCCCCGCCCGTCCCCTCGCCTGCCTTACCGCGCACCACCGGCGGCCAGGGGAGGCGCGGCCGCGATCTCAGAGAGACGCCAAAGCCGCCTGGCGGGCCTTTCCCTGGGGGCGCGTCGTCGGAACCCCGGGCGAAACGCCACGAGGAAACTCTACCAGGACCGGGGCCCACTCGCCGCCGAGGGAAGCTTCCTCGAGGAGAGGATACCGCGCAAGCGGCGGAGGGGACCTTGGCATTCGCCTGAGCGTGAGTGAGGATGAGTCCGTCGCGGCCGCTCCATCGTCTGCGCCGTGCGAGGCCCCCGATGCCCTTGAATACAGGCTCCCCACGCGCGCCCCCCATTGCGAGCGGGCTCGCCCCGTCGAGTTTGAAAGCCGAACACCGGCCCGGGCCCACCGCGGTGGCCGGGCTCGCACCCCAGGTGTGGATCCCGCTCGTCTACGCCTTCGTCGCGGGGGTCTGGATCGCCTTTTCCGATGTGATCGTGGCGGCGGTGGCCAGGACGAGCCACGAGCAGGCCCTCTGGTCGATCGGCAAGGGCTTCGGTTTCGTGGGGGCGACGGCGCTCCTCCTCCACGTCGGGATCCGCTGGTCGCTCGACCGAGAGAGGCGGGCCCGCCGTGAGCTGGAGGTGAGCGAGCGCCTGCTCAGGGCCATCGCCGAGGCCATTCCCGAGCCGGTCTTCGTGAAGGACCGGGAGGGGAAGCTCGTCTTCGCCAACCGGGCGCTGCTCGCCGGGCTGGGCAAGAGCGCGGAGGAGGTGCTCGGCAGGGACGACCGCCAGATCTACGGCGACCCGGCGGTGGGCGCGGCCCTCATGGAGAACGACCAGCGCGTCATGGCCTCGGGCGAGGTGGCGGTGCTGGAGGAGCGCATCGAGACCCGTGACGGCATGCGGCTCTACCTCACCACCAAGTCCCCCTTCCGGGACGCCGAGGGAGGGATCGTCGGGGTGGTGGGCGTGGCGCGCGACGTCACCCTGGAGCGGCGGGACGATGAGGAGCGGCGCCGCGCCGAGGAGGTGGTGCAGGAGAGCCGGGCCAAGCTCGAGGCCGCGCTCGCCAGCACGACCGACGCCATCTCCATCTCCGACGCCGACGGCCGATTGGTGGACTTCAACCAGGCGTTCGCGACCTATCACCGCTTCGCCAGCAAGGCCGACTGCAAGAGGACGCTCGCCGAGTACCCCGAGTTCCTGGAGGTCTTCACCGCGGACGGGGCGCCCGCCCCGCTCCACGAGTGGGCGGTCCCCCGCGCGCTCCGCGGGGAGACCGCCAGCAACGCCGAGTATACCCTCCGGCGCCGGGACACCGGCGAGACCTGGGTCGGCAGCTACAGCTTCGCCCCCATCCGCAGGCAGGGCCAGATCGTCGGGTCGGTGGTGGTGGCCCGCGACGTCACCGACCGCAAGCGCGGCGAGGAGGCGCTGCGGGAGCGCGAGGAGCGGCTGGCGGTCACCCTGCGCAGCATCGGGGACGCGGTGATCGCGACCGACCAGGCAGGCCGGGTGACGCTCTTGAACGGGGTGGCCGAGGCCCTCACCGGCTTCAAGTCCGAGGAGGCCGTCGGCCAGCCGCTCGAGAAGGTCTTCCGGACCATCGACGAGGGGACCCGGCAGCCGATCGAGAGCCCGGTGGAGTGCGTGCTCAAGAGCGGGGCCGTGGTGGAGCTCGCGAACCACGCCGCGCTCCTCGCGAGGGACGGGAGCGAGCGCCCCATCGCCGACAGCGGCGCGCCCATCCGGGATGCCTCGGGGCGTCTCTCGGGCGTGGTCCTGGTCTTCCGCG
>DATJVF010000163.1:0-2104 GCA_035501995.1 Anaeromyxobacteraceae bacterium | reverse complement strand
GTCGAGATGGTCCGGACGTCGGACGAGCGGAGCTCCAGGATCTCGAGCACGCCGTTGAGGGGCACGCCGTAGACCCGCCCCGCCACCGACACCACCAGCGCCCGGATGATGGCGAGGGTCACCGGCAGCGTGATCTCGAAGCGGGTGCCCTTCCCGACCTCGGTGTGCAGGTCGATGATGCCGCTCATCGCCGCGATGTTGTTCTTCACGACGTCCATCCCCACGCCGCGTCCGGAGAGGGCGGTCACCTCCTTGGCGGTCGAGAAGCCGGCCACGAAGATGAGGTTCAGGCATTCGCGACGGGAGAGCGCCGCGGCCGCCTCGGCGGTGAGGACTCCCTTCCCCACGGCCGCGTCGCGGATCCGGTCGCCGTCCATGCCGGCCCCGTCGTCCACCACCGCGATCTCGACGTGGCTGCCCTTCTGCTCGGCCGAGAGGGTGACCCGTCCGGTGGGAGGCTTGCCGGCCGCCCGCCGGACGTCGGGGGCCTCGATGGCGTGGTCGAGCGCGTTGCGGATGAGGTGCATGAGCGGGTCGGAGAGGTCCTCGACGATGAGCTTGTCGAGCTCGACCTCGCCGCCCTTCACCTCGAACTCCACCTGCTTGCCGAGGTCGCGGGCGAGCTTGCGCACCATGCGCGAGAGCTTGTCGAAGATCTGCGCCAGGGGCACCATCCGGACCTCGAGGATGCCCGCCTGCAGCTCGTTCAGCTTGCGCTCGAGGGCGCGGCTCTCGCGGTGCAGCTCGAGCCCGAGGGTGGTCGACTCCTCCCCGGCCCTGAGGCGCTCGGCGAGGCCCAAGAGGCTCGTCTTCACCAGCACGAGCTCGCCGACGAGGTTCATGAGCCCGTCGAGCTTGCCGATGTCGACCCGCACGGCTTGGGAGGCCGAGCGGAGCGAGGCGTCGACCGACGCGCCGAGGCCCGCGGCCGGCTCGAGCGCCGGCCGCGCCGGCCGCCGGTCGAGAAAGGGAGGAGCCCCGTCGCCCGCCGCCGGCAAGAGCGGGGCGGCCGCCCGCGAGGCGGGCGGAGCCGCCGGGGCGGACTTCGGCTCGGGGTGAGCGCCCTCCCTCTCCGGCGGGGGCCTCGGCTCCCTCACGGGCGGGGCGGCGGCCCTCTCGCCCGCGGGCGCCGAGCGGCGCCGGATCTCGTCCACCGCCGCGGTGGAACCCGCGAGGGCCCTCACCGCCGCGAGGTCCCCGGCCGAGGCGAAGAGGACGTCGAAGGAGATACCGTTCGGATCGGTCGCCTCCGCCGAGGGCAGGGTGGCGACCACCTCCCCGTGGGGCTTCAGCCGCTTCTTCAGCTCGTCGAGCGCGCTGTCGAAGGTGGCGAGCTCGAACCCGACCCCCACCCGGAAGACCTTCTGTCCCTTCTGGAGGTTCGCCCGCAGGCGGTGCTCCTCGTACTCGGTGAGCACCGCACGGACCCCGTCGGCGAGGGCGAGGTCCGAGACCGGGTCGGCGGCGGCGTCCAGCTTCTCGCGGCCGCCCCCGTGGAGCTTCGCGGCGAGCGCCTCCACCTCGGCGCTGGTGGCCTCGGTCTTGCCGGTGCTCTCCTCGGCGAGGAGCTTCCCGAACAGCCCGGGTGCCGACTGCAGGAGCGCGAAGGCGCCAGGGTCGAGGGGGCTGCGCCCCATGCGCACGTCGTCGAGCCGGTCCTCGAGGGCGTGGGCGAGCGCGGTCATGCGCTCCACCCCGAACATCGACGAGAGGCCCTTCAGCGTGTGGGCCGCCCGGAAGACCGCGTTCAGGCAGTCGGGGTCGGCCTCGTCCCCGCGCCGCGTGTCCTCGAGCAGGACGAGCCCCTGGTCGAGAGTCTCGATGGTCTCCTGGGCCTCGCTGATGAAGTCGGCGAGGGCCTTCTCTGACGGGCGGTCTGCCATGCGCGAGCCACCCGAAAAGCGCTGTCAGGCGGCCCCTTTATCGTACCACGGCCCCGGGATGGGACAAGGTCGGGCCCCGAGACGGCATCTCGACCCGCGAGACCGGCGCCACGAGCTCCACCTCGCCGGCGCCGAGCGCTTCGCGGGCGGCGAGCAATTCCTTGTACATGGGGCGCGCCTCGCCGAGCAGGATGAGCTTCCTCGGCGGGTGGGGGAGGAGC
>DATJVF010000162.1:0-5621 GCA_035501995.1 Anaeromyxobacteraceae bacterium | reverse complement strand
GCGCGGGGAGTCCAGCCGCCGCAGCCCTCTTCGCGCGCGAGGCGGTAGAGGCGCTCGAACTCGAGCTCGCGGCGGGAAAGCCTGAGGCGAGCGTCGATCTGCGCATCGAGGCCCTCGGGCTGGAGTTCCAGATCTCGACGCGGCTCACCGCCTGGGTGGCTGTGAGCGAGGAGCCGACCGTCGATCCGACCCGGCCCTTCCGGCGGGAGCGCATGCCGCAGATGCTGCCGCGCGGCCTCTCGGTGGCCGGGCTCGGGCTCAGGCCGGCCGGCTTGGGAGCGGCGTTGGCAGCGCCCCCGCGCCTGGCCCTCGAGCGGTCCGCGGCGAGCGGTTTCGGTCCGTCCGCGGCCGGCCACCGCCTCCGTGTGCCGAGCGCGGGGCCCTCGGTGCCCCGCCAGAAGGCGAGCGCCCCGGAAAGGCCCGGCCCGGCGGTTCCGGCCTTGACCGCCACCGCGCGCCGGCGCGGGGATCGGTGGGTGGTCGAGGTCGAGGTGGAGCGTGGGATGCTCGCCTGGGAGGTGCCGGACGAGGTGACCCTCATCTTCTCCGCAGGCGCGGCGATCACCTGCCGGGTGGATGCCTCGCGGACCACCGCCGCCGGTAGCGTGGCGGCCGGGCGCTCCGTGCGCCTCGTCCTCCTCGGGGCGGGACCGGGAGCCGGCCACCCCGCGAGCCTGGTCGTCCACCTCGGTGGGGAGGCGCTCACCCTCCCTCTGTCCTAGGGGCCCCGACCCGTCGATGCCGGACCTCGACCGCCACCTTCCGGGCATCGCCGCCGGCGACCCGGACGCCTTCCAGGCCTTCGTGGTGGGCGCCGAGTCGCGCCTGCGCGAGGGCCTGGCGAGCTTCGCCGCGGTGGTGGACACCGAGGCGGTCCTCCAGGAGGCGCTCCTGCGGGTGTGGCAGGTGGCAGGCCGCTTCCGGGAGGACGGCCGCCCCAACGGCCTCTTGCGCCTCGCCACCCGCATGGCCCGAAACCTGGCGGTGAGCGAGCTGAGGGCGCGCGGGCGGGTCGTCGCCGAGAGCGACTCCGAGGTGGCGCGGAGGCTCGACGCGCTCGCCGTGGCCGACGCGGCCCTGGAGCCGGACCCCCTCCTGCGCCGGCGAATCGAGGCCTGTCGGCGGGCCCTCCCCCCAAGGCCGCGGGCGGCCCTCGAGGCCCGGCTTCTCGCAGGTGGCGGCGAGCCCGACGCCGCGCTGGCCCTCGGCCTCCACATGCGGCTCAACACCTTCCTGCAGAACGTGACCCGCGCGCGCCGGGCGCTCATCCTGTGCCTGAGGCGCGCCGGCGTCGACCTCGAGGCCCACCCATGACCGACCGTCGCATCCGCGAGGTGCTCGTCGAGGCGGCGGCCGGCGCCTGGCGTCCGCGGCATCCCGGCGGCCGGCTCGGCCCGCATCCGGCCTGGGCTGACCTCGACGAGGCCGGGCGCCGAGAGGCCTTCGAGGCGGCGCGCCAGAGCCGCCGGCTCGAGGCCCTGCTCGATCCGGAGGGGCTGTCCACCACCGCGCGGGCGGTGATGGCGAGGGTGAGGACCGGGCGTTAGGCGCACGGCTCGGCGAGCGCCGGCGCCTCTCGGGAGGGATCTCCCCCGAGGGAAGGCTCACCTCATCGAGGGAAGGCCGTCGCGTCGGGGCCGGCCTCGAGTGAAGGTGGCGCCGAGGCTCCTTAAAAGGGGAGGGGTGCCTTCACGAGGTGGCGGTGGCGGCTCTCGAGGGCCATCCAACGAAGGGTTTCCCAAACGACAGGAGGCAGCATGACGACGAAGCGCGGCTTGGTCGTGGCCCTCGCTCTGGCGGCGACGCCGTTCGGCGCCCTGGCGCAGATGATGCCCAATCCGTATGGTCCCAACATCAGCCTCACCATGGCGAAGAAGGCGGCGGCGGGGGCGATCGCCGAGGCGAAGAAGAACAACTGGAACATGGCCGCGGCGGTGGTGGATACCGCCGGCAACCTCGTCTACTTCGAGCGCATGGATAACACCCAGACGGGGAGCATCCGGGTGGCTCAGGAGAAGGCGCGCACGGCGGCGCAGTTCAAGCGCCCTAGCAAGGCCTTCGAGGACGCGGTCCCCGGGCGCCAGGCGATCCTCGGCCTACCGGGCGCGACGCCCATCGAGGGCGGGCTGCCCCTCCTCTCGAAGGGCGCCATCGTCGGGGCCATCGGCCTTTCCGGCGGTACCTCGCCCCAGGACGGCCAGTGCGCGGCCGCCGGCGTGGCCGCGGTGAGCGGGGCGGTGACCGGGTCCGCGGCGGGCACGGCCGTGCCCGCTGCGGCGCAGGCGATGGCGGACGGGGCCGGGACGCGTTAGAGGGTCCGCCGCCGGGCCTCCCTCTAAGCGGGCCGCGACCGGCCCTGGCGTCCGGTGGGCCCCGGCGGCTCCGGCTCGGGGTGCGGGCCTCGGGCTGGGCAGCGGCGTCCCGAGGGCGGCCGGCGATCGGTAACTGAAAGTCACCCGGGTCGGGCTCCGCGCAGCGTGCCCGAGCCCTCGGCGTCGCGGGCCGGAGGAACGCCTGCGGCGGCCGCTCCACCCAACGGAGGCTCCATGATCCGCGCCATCGCCGTCGCCACCACGTTGCTCCTCGCCGCCCCGGCGTTCGGCGATGGGTCCACGCCGCCCGTGGACAAGCCCATCCTGCTGACCATCTTCCTGCGACACGACCAGTCCCGGCCGCTCGCGGAGCTGAACGCGCAGCTCGAGAAGAACGGATGGTACGCCAAGTTTCCCCCCGCCGGTGTCGAGGTGGTGAGCTGGTACGTGATGATGGGGATCGGCCAGGTGGTCACGCTGCGGGTGCCGGCGAGCCGGCTGCGCGAGGTCAACCTGGCCGTGGAGACCGCGGGATGGGGCGCCTACCGGACCGACTTCTACCCGACCTACGACTACAAGCCGATCTGGGACGAGGAGCAGCGCAAGCGCAAGCCCTAGAGGCCTCGACCTCGCCGGCCACGCGTCGGGGACGGCGGTGGGGCGCGTCGGGGCCCTCCCTTATCGGGCCCCTTCCGCCATCGCAGCGCCGCCGCCCACCGCGCTGCGCGTCCCTCCTCCGGGGCCGCTCGGGCGGCCGGCCCGGCCCTAGCCGGGTTCCTCGCGCAGCCGGTCGAGGAGGACGGCGCCGATGATGATGAGGCCCTTCACGAGCTGCTGGGAGTAGGGCGAGATGCCGAGCAGGATCATGCCGTCGTTGATGACCGCGATGAGGAGCGCTCCCACCAGCGTGCCCCACACGCCCCCGCGCCCGCCGCTCAAGCTCGTCCCGCCGATGACCACCGCGGCGATGACGTCGAGCTCGTAGCCGGTGCCGGCCACCGGCTCGGCGGAGTTGAGCCGGGAGGTGAGGATGAGGGCGGTGAACCCGCAGGTGATCCCCGAGACCACGTAGACCGCCATCTTGTAGAGCTTGGTCCGGATGCCGGACAGGCGGACCGTCTCCTCGTTCCCGCCGATGGCGTAGGTGTAGCGGCCGAGCCGGGTCTGGGCGAGGATGACCCAGGCCAGCACGACCGTGAGCAGGAAGACCACGATGGGGAGCGGGATGCCGAACAGGTCGCCGCCGCCGATGTAGCGGAACTCCTCCCCGAAGCCGCTGATGGGGTAGCCGTTGCAGTAGATGAGGGTGAGGCTGCGCGCGATGCTCATCATGCCGAGGGTGGTCACGAAGGGCGTGATGCGGCCGATGGTGATGACGAGGCCGTTCACCAGGCCGAGCAGGGCCCCGATGCCGATGGCGACCACGATCACCAGCGGCAAGGGCGCGCTGGCCTTGAGCAGGCCGGCGGCCACCGCCCCGGCGAAGGCCAGGATCGAGCCCACCGAGAGGTCGATGCCGCCGGTCAGGATGACGAAGGTCATCCCGACGGCCATGATGCCGTAGATCGAGCTCTGGCGGATGATGTTGAGGATGTTGGTCCACTTCAGGAAGACCGGGCTCAGCCAGGCCAGGACGGCGCAGACCAGGAAGAAGGCGAAGACGATGCCGTAGTTCTTGAGGATCCGCTTGAGGTCCAGCTTCATCCGCAGGCCCCTCCCCTTCCGACGTGAACCGCCGCGCTGTCCTCAGGAAGCCTGCTCCTTCAGCCCGAGCGCCCAGCTCATCACCTCTTCGTCCTTGGCCTCGCCGCGCTGGAACTCGTGCACGATGCGACCGTTGCAGACCACGGCGATGCGGTCGCTCATGTTCATGACCTCGATGAGCTCCGACGAGACCATGATGATCCCGGCCCCCTGGGCGGCCAGGTTCTGCATGAGCCGGTAGATCTCGACCTTGGCGCCGACGTCGATCCCGCGGGTGGGCTCGTCGAAGATGTAGACGTCGCAGTTGCGGACGAACCACTTCGACAGCACCACCTTCTGCTGGTTGCCGCCGGAGAGGTTGCGCACCAGCTGGCGGAGCGAGGGCGTCTTCACCCCCACCTCGGTGGACATCTTGCGCACCAGGGCCCCCACCACCCGCCGCTTGATGAAGCCCAGCCACGAGTGGAGATCGAGGATGGTGAGGGCGATGTTGTCGAGCACCGAGAGGCCGAGCACCAGGCCCTGCTTCTTGCGCTCCTCGGGGATGAGGGCGATGCCCTGGCGCACGGCGTCGCGGGTGGACCGGATCTTCACTTCCTTCCCGCCGACGAAGATGCGCCCGGCGTCCTTGCGGCGGGCGCCGTAGATGAGCTCGACGATCTCGGTGCGCCCGGCGCCGACCAGCCCGGCCAGCCCCAGGATCTCCCCGCGCTCTACCGAGAGCGACACCCCCTGGCAGACCCCGCGCTTGGTGAGGCCCTCCGCCCGCAAGACCTCCCCCCGGCGCGGCATGGGGGTCTTGGGGTACTGCTCGGTCAAGGTGCGGCCGACCATGTTGCGGATGATCTCGTCGATCGAGATGGCCTCGACCGGTGCGGTGACGATGCGCCGCCCGTCGCGGAGCACGGTCACCCGGTCGGCCAGCTGCTTGATCTCCTGCAGGCGGTGCGAGATGTAGATGACCGAGACGCCCTTCTTCCTCAGGTTGCGGATGAGTTCGAAGAGGCGGTCCACCTCGTGGCCGGTCAGCGCGGCGGTGGGCTCGTCCATGACCAGGATGTCCGAGCGCAGCGAGAGGGCCTTGGCGATCTCGACCACCTGCTGGTAGGCGGGCCCGATGGTGTGCACCTTGGCGCGCGGGTCGAGCGAGAGGCCGAAGGGCTCGAGGAGGGCGGCCACCTCGGCGCGCATCTTCCTCCAGTCGATGAGGCCCCCGGCCCGGCGCGGTTCGCGGCCGAGGAAGATGTTCTCGGCGACCGAGAGGAAGGGCACCAGGTTGAGCTCCTGGTAGATCACGCTCACCCCGGCCTCGATCATGGCCCGCGGTCCGCTCGCCGTCACCTTGCGTCCGCGCAGCCAGATCTCGCCCTCGTCGGCGCGGTAGACCCCGGAGAGGATCTTCATCAGGGTCGACTTGCCGGCCCCGTTCTCCCCGGCGAGGGCGTGGACCTCGGAGGGCTCGAGGTCGAGGTCGACGCGGTCGAGCGCGCGGACGCCCGGGAAGCTCTTGCTGATGCCGCTCATGCGAAGCACTGGAGCCATGGGCTGCCCCGCTCTCGCGCGGAAACGAAGGGGTCGGTGCCGCCAGCGCTCGCTGGCGGCACC
>DATJVF010000161.1:0-18116 GCA_035501995.1 Anaeromyxobacteraceae bacterium | reverse complement strand
TTCAGGGAGCCGGGGGCGAAGCGGCCGTCCGCCCCGCGCTCCCCGGCCGTCACCCCAGTCAGGATCTCGAGGCCCGCGTCGACCTCGTCGATGGCCCAGACGTGAAAGGCGCCGCGCCCGCAGGCCTCCACCACGTCCGGGCGCAGCATGAGGTCCTTGGCGTTGGCGGCCGGGATGATCACCCCCTGCTCCCCGGTGAGGCCGCGCTCGGCGCACACGTCGAAGAAGCCCTCGATCTTCTCGTTCGCCCCGCCGATGGCCTGGACCTGGCCGAGCTGGTTCACCGAGCCGGTGACCGCGATCCCCTGCCGGATGGCGGCGCCGGAGAGCGCCGAGAGCAGGGCGTACAGCTCGGCGACCGAGGCGCTGTCGCCCTCCACCCCGCCGTAGGACTGCTCGAAGACCAGGCTGGCCGAGAGGGTGAAGGGCCGGTCGGGCGAGTAGCGGGCCGCGAGCAGCGAGGCCAGGATGAGCACGCCCTTCGAGTGGATGGGCCCGCCGAGTTCGACCTCCCGCTCGATGTCGACCACCTCCCCGCGGCCGAGGCGCACCCGCGCCGTCACCCGGCTCGGCCGGCCGAAGGTGAAGCGGCCCAGCTGGTGGAAGGAGAGGGCGTTGACCTGACCGGCCTGGGTGCCCGAGGTGTCGATGAGCACCGTCCCGCGGACGATCTGCTCGAGGAGCTTCTCGCGCAGGCGCCCCTCGCGCCGCGCCTGGGCGTCGAGGGCGGCCTGGACGTCCTCGCGGAGCACGAGGTCGCGGTGCGCCGCCCGGGCGGCGTGGTCGGCCTCGCGCAAGAGGTCCTTCACGAGCTCCACGCGGGTGGTCAGGCGCTCGGCGTCGCCGGCCAGGCGGGCGGCCCGCTCGATGACGCGCGCCACCGCGCCGCGCGAGAGGGCCTTGAGTCCCGCCTGCCGCGCGAGGGTCGCGACCAGGCGGGCGTACTCGAGCTCGTGCCCGTCGCGCGGCAGGTCGTCCTCGAGCTCGGCCGCCACCTTGAAGTGCTCGATGAACTCGGGCTCGTGGGTGGCGAGGAGGTAGTAGAGGAGCGGCTCGCCGGTGAGCACCACCTTCACGTCGAGCGGGATGGGCTCCGGCTCGAGGGTGGCCCCGGCGCCGAGCCCGAAGATCTGCTCGGGGGCCTCGAGGCGGATCTGGCCACGCGAGAGGGCGCGCTTCAGCTGCTCCCAGGCGAAGGGCTGGAGGAGCAGCCGGCGCGCGTCGAGCAAGAGGTAGCCGCCGTTGGCGCGGTGGAGCGCGCCCGGGCGCAGGAGGGTGAAATCGGTGAGGAGCGCGCCGAGGTGCACGTGGTGCTCGATCCGGCCGACCAGGTTCGCGAAGGTGGGCAGGTCCTCCTCGACGACCGGCGCCCCGCCGGCGCCGCCGTTGTCCACCATGACGTTCACCCGGTACCGGCGCAGGGTGGGGCTCTCGGAGAGGAGCTTGCGCATCTGGCTGGCGGTGTCCTCGCCGTCGGAGGAGCCCAGGAAGTCGTGGACGTTCTCGAGCACGTCGGCCCGCACCGCGTCGAGGTGGGCGAGCACCTGGGGGAGGTCGGCGTACCGCCGGCGGAGGTCCTCGAGCAGGTGCCCGACCGCGTAGAGCGCCACCTCGCGGTTCAGGTCCTTCACCCGCTGCCGGTGCTCGCGGTCGAGCTGGGGGACGTTGCGTAGGGCGGCCTGCAGCTCCTCCTGGACCGCCGCGATGTCGACCTGGATGTGGCGCTGCTCCTCTTCGGGGAGCTTCTGGAACTGGTCGGTGTCGAGCACCTCCCCCTCGCGCACCGGCGCCACCACGAAGCCGACCGGGGTGCGCACCACCGCCAGTTTCCGCTCGCGGGCCTTGTCCTGTACCGCGTGGACCACCCGCTCCCGGCTCTCCTCGAGCTGCTTCTGCAGCACCGACAGGCGGGCGCGGTAGTCCTCGCTCTCGAAGACCGCCGGGATGGAGGCTCGCAGGTCCTCGAGGAGCCGGTCCATGTCGCGCTTCAGCGGCACGGCGCGCCCCGGCGGCAGGCGCAGCGCCCGCGGCTTCTGGGGGTCGTCGAAGTTGTTGAGGTAGCACCAGTCGTCGGCGGGGTGCTCGCCCGCCGCGCGCCGGGAGAGGATCTCGAGGGCCAGCGCGCGCTTGCCCGAACCCTGGGGCCCGAGCACGAAGACGTGATACCCCCGACCGCGCAACGAGATCCCGAACTCGAGCGCCGTCCGGGCGCGCGCCTGACCTAGCCCCTCCTCGAGATCGGCGAGCTCGGCCGTGCTCGCGAAGCCGAGCCCCTCCTCCGGGCACCGGCGGCACAGCCGGTCGACCGTGAGCAGATCCGCTGGCATGCGCCCTCCTTGGTAAAGGGAGCCGCCCCGCCGCCCTCACCCCCGGACCACCAGGACCGGGCACGGCGCGTCGCGGATCACGCGCTCGGCCACCGAGCCGAGCAGCATGTGCCGGAGGCCCTTGCGACCGTGGGTCCCCATCACGAGCACGTCGACGCCCTCGGCCTGAACGAAGCGCAGGATCTCCAGGGTGGGGTTCCCGACGAGCACCCGCGAGGCGCACGGTCGCGCCGCCGGCCCGGCCTCCTGGGCCCAGGCCTGCAGGCGGCGCTCGAGCCCGGGCCGTAGCGAGGCCTGCTCTGCCAGCGGAGGGCGGAGGGTCTCCACCGGGGCCGGGTCAGGCTCGTGGACGTGGATCACCGTGAGCTCGCCGTCGAGCGCGGCCGCGAGGTAGCCGGCCTCAGCGAGCGCGCGCCTCGAGGGATCGGAGAAGTCGACCGGGCAGCAGATCTTCTTCCAGGGCCGCATGACGAGCCTCCTTTCGTGCGCCGCGGGCGCCGTGGGCTCGGCCGAGCGCTCTCCCGCCGACGGAGCGATGGCTCGCCTCCCGCCCCGGAGGGGGACACGATGGCGCGGGACGGGAGCCCGAGCCCCCTACCTCGCAAGGACCAGGCGGCCTCTCGAATGCGGCCAGCCCCGGACCGCGACCTCCGGAGAGCGCGCTCCGCGACGGCAGCGCTCGCCTGTCGGCACGCCCTCGTGCCATGGCGCCTCCTGCGCGAAAAGTCCTCGCTCGAGAACGCCGTTCCTCTGCCGCCATGCTAACCCCGCCCGACCCCTCCCGGCAGGCGACCAGGGTGGGGCGAAGCCTCCGTGTCGACCCGCGAGAGCGCACCCGGCGGGGGCGCCCTCAGGGGGCGATGCGCCCGAGTCGCCTGAGGTCCGGGGCGGCGAGAGCCACCGTGGCCACGGTGACGAGCGTCATGGCGCCCCCGAACACCACCGAGGGCACGAGGCCGAGGAGGCGGGCGGCGAGGCCGCTCTCGAAGGCACCGAGCTCGTTCGAGGAGCCGATGAAGAAGCTGCTCACCGCGGAAACCCGGCCCATGCGGTCCTGGGGCGTGCGGGTCTGCACGAGGGTGTTGCGCAGCACGACCGACACGGCGTCGAGCGCCCCGCCGAGCGCGAGGAGCGCGAGCGAGAGCGCGAAGGCGTGGGAGAAGGCGAAGGCGATCCAGGTGATCCCGAACAGCCCCACCGCGAGGAAGAGGATGTGGCCGGTCCGGCGGAACTGCCCGAGCCGGGCGAGGGCGAGCGACATGACCACCGAGCCGGCGGCCGGGGCGGCGCGGAGGATCCCGAACCCGACCTCGCCCACCTTGAGCACGTCGCGGGCGAAGATGGGGAGGAGCGCGTTGGCGCCGCCGAAGAGCACCGCGAACAGGTCGAGGCTCATGGCGCCGAGGAGGAGCTGCTGGGCGAAGACGAAGCGCACGCCCTCGGCGAGCCCGGCGAGGAGGCGTTCCCGGGCCGCCGACCGGCGCGGTCGCGGCGCGACGGCGGCCAGGGCCGCGAAGCCCAGGACCGAGAGGACGAGCACCACCGCGTAGGCCAGCCGCGGGCCGCCGAGCGCGATGAGCGCGCCGCCCACCGCCGGACCGAGGACCATGGTGAGCTGCAGGATCGAGGACCTCCAGGTGGCGGCGTTGTGATAGTGCTCGCGCGGCACGAGTTCGGTCCCGAGCGAGATCGAGGCCGGGCGGAAGAAGGCGCGCCCGAGCCCGGCGAGCGCCTGCGCCGCGTAGAACGCCAGGGCGGACCGCGGCGCGCCGAGGCTCAAGGCGAAGAGCCAGGCCCCGCTCGCCGTGACCGCGGCGAGGCCCGCGAAGGAGAGCCGGCGCCGGTCGGCGCGGTCGGCGGCCCAGCCCCCCACGAGCGTGAGGGCGAGGAACGGGACCGCCTCGGAGAGCCCGACGAGCCCCAGGGAGAGCGGGTCGCCGGTGAGGGCGTAGACCTGCCAGCCCAGGACCGCGCTCTGGATTTGGGTGGCGAGGAAGACCGAGGCCATCGAGACCAGGAAGGCCCGGTACTCGGGGTGCCGCAGGGAGGCGTACGGGTCGTGGGGCACGGTGGGCGCGCATGCTGCGACGGGGCGGCGAGGCCGGTCAAGGGGCGCCTCGCCGCCCTCTCGCCCGCCGGGCGAGCTCCTCGAGGGCCAGGGGAGGGCGGGCCGTCGGCGGCGCCTCTGTGCGCTGCGCCGGCTTTAGGCGGCCCGGGTCGGGGCGAGGTGCACCACCAGCACCGGGCAGGTCGCCTCCCGCACCACGTGCTCGGCCACCGAGCCGAGCACCACCCGGGCGAGCCCGGTCCGGCCGTGGGTCGAAAGGACCAGGAGGTCGAAGGCGCCGTCGTGCGCGAAGCGCACGATCTCGGCCGGCGCCGATCCGGTCAGGGCCACCGTGCGGATGGGCCGGCCGGCGATCCGCTCCGCGGCCGCCTTGAAGGCCTTCAGCTGAGCCTCGAACTCGGGCGCGGCGTGCTCGTACTTCTCGAGCAGGATCTCGGGCGAGGGCGCGTGGGCGTCGTAGACGTAGAGCAGGGTGAGGTCCGCCTCGAGGCGGCGCGAGAGGTCGGCGCCCTTCTCCATCGCGGCGCGGGAAGGGTCGGAGAAGTCGACCGCGCAGCAGATCTTCTTCCAGTCAGCCATGGTGCACCTCACGAGCCACGCCCACCCCCTTCCGCCCGCCCGGCAGGGGCGCGGCGAGCGTTCCCGACTGCAGGCGCGGCGGTGCGGGAACGCCTTCCATTCTAGGCGCGAGGAGCCGGGGGCCGACGCCCTCCGTCGGGGTCCCCCGCGGGCGTCGCCCGGGGCGGTCTCGCTAGCGCACCCGCGCGCGAGCGAGGTGCTCGCGCAGGGTCTCGACCACGAGGTCGTGGTCTTCCTTCTGAGGCAGGCCGGAGACGGCCACCGTGCCCACGAAGCCCAGCCCGCGGACGACGAGGGGGAAGCAGCCGCCGTGCGCGGCGAACTCCTCGGTCGACACCTCCATCTTCTGCGTCAAGGTCTTGCCCTCCATCCGCAGGGTCAGCCCGACCGCGTAGGAGCTCTTCCACACCCGCTTCACCAGGTTCTTCTTGCGCTCCACCCAGCACGCGTTGTCGGGAGCGGAGCCCGGGGCCGCGAAGTGGAACACCCGCTGTCCGCAGCGCTCGATGTCGACCACCACCGGGAGCTGGCGCGAGCGCACCTTCTCGAGGAGGAGCAGGCCGAGCTCGATCGCCTCGTCGTTCGAGAAGGTGTCGAGGACGAGCTCGCGCTCCTCGGCCGCGACGCGCTCGCGCTCCCGCTCCAGATCGTCCATGGCTCTTCTCCCGGTCGGCGGGCCAGGGCCCATGCGCCCCTCGCCCTGGTCAGGGCCGCGCGGGGACCTCCCGGTCCGCCGGCGACCGTCGTGATAGGCTGTCCCGGATGGCGGACGTGCGCAAGCTCAAGGATCGGGCCGCCGCCTACCTCGAGAAAGGCAAGTTCGCCAAGGCGGCCGAGGTCCTCTCCGCCGTGGTGCAGGCCGAGCCCCAGGACATCGCCTCGCGCCAGAAGCTGGCCGACGCCCTCAGGCGCTCGGGCGACGCCGCGGGCGCGGTGCGGGTCTACCGCGAGGTGGCCGACCGCTACGCGGCGCACGGGCAGCTCATCAAGGCGGTCGCCATCTGCAAGGTGATCCTGGAGATCGAGCCCGCCCACCAGGCCATGCAGGCCGCGCTGGCGGCCCTCTACGCCCGCCGCAGCGGCGCCCCCGCCGCCCCGGGCGGCCCCCGCCCGCCCCCCGCCGAGGGCGACGGCGCGACCACCTCCACCGGGGCCACCCTGCCGCCGGCCCCCCTCGAGAGGTTCGAGGCGCAGCCCCTCGCCGCCGACCTCGCCCCCCCGGCCGAGAGCGCGTTCCTTCCGTCTCCGCTCGCCTCGCCCTACGAGCACATCGTGGCGGCCGCCCGCGAGGCGTCGGCGGCGGGGGTGGCCGATCCCGCCCTCTCCGAGATCGAGGACGAGCTCTTCGAGCCCGCCGCGCGGCTCCCCGTCCCCCCGGCGGCCCTCGAGGGCCCGCCGGCGGTCCCGGACCTCGCCCGCCTGCCGGCCATCCCGCTCTTCTCGGACCTCTCCCACGAGGCCTTCGTGGCGCTCGCCCACCGGCTCACCCTGCACCGGGTACCGGAGGGGGAGGTGGTGGTGCGCGAGGGCGAGGTGGGGACGAGCTTCTTCGTCATCGCGGCCGGCCGGGTGCGGGTGGAGCGGGCCGCCCCGGGCGGACCGCTGGCGCTCGCCGAGCTCGGCGAGGGGGCCTTCTTCGGGGAGATGGCGCTGCTCTCCGGGGCGCAGCGGGTGGCCTCGGTGGTGGCCCTGGAAG
The DNA here is from genome assembly GCA_035501995.1 of Anaeromyxobacteraceae bacterium. Taxonomy (GTDB): domain Bacteria; phylum Myxococcota; class Myxococcia; order Myxococcales; family Anaeromyxobacteraceae; genus Anaeromyxobacter_A. Next base: position 11,446 of record DATJVF010000161.1, on the reverse strand, counting down.
GTTGCGAGCTGCTCGAGATCCGCGCCGACGTCCTCGAGGAGCTGTCGCGCGCCCATCCCCACGTGGCCGCCTCGCTCACCAAGTTCTACCGCCAGCGCCTCCTCGCGAACGCGCTCGCCACGAGCCCGCTCTTCCGTCCGTTCGGCCGGGACGACCGCATCGCGCTCATGTGGCGCTTCCGCAACCGCGAGGTGCCGGCCGGCGAGGTGCTGGTCCGCGAGGGCGAGCGGGCGGACGGCCTGTTCGTCATCCTGTCCGGCGAGGTCGACGTCACGAAGGGCGGAGCGGGTGGCGAGGTCCTGCACGTGGCGAGGCTGGCCGAGGGCGACGTGTTCGGGGAGATGAGCTGCCTCAGCAAGGGGCCGGCCAGCGCCACCGTGACCGCCCGCCGACCGGCGACCCTCCTCGTCCTGCCGCGGGCGGACTTCGACGAGGCGGTCCTGTCCTACCCGCCGCTCCTGGCGGTGGTCTCCGAGCTCGGCGACGAGCGCCGGCAGAGCCTCGAGGCGCTCCTCGCCTCCGCGCGCGGCGGGGGCGACGGCCTGGCCCTCGTCTGAAGTGGGGCCAAGGACGGGCCCTTGGGCCGGGCCCCGGGAAAGAGTAGGGGAGCGGTCTCCGCCAGGGTCAGCCGAGGGTGGGCATGGCGAAGGCCGGGCCCTTCCTCTCCTCCGTCGGCCAGCGCTGCGTCACCGCCTTGGCCCGGGTGTAGAAGCGGACCGCCTCCGGTCCGTGGGCGTGGTGGTCGCCGAACAGGCTCCGCTTCCAGCCCCCGAAGCTGTGGAACGCCATGGGGACCGGGATGGGCACGTTCACCCCGACCATGCCGACCTTCACCCGGTGCACGAACTCGCGGGCGGTGTGGCCGTCCCGGGTGAAGAGCGCGGTCCCGTTGCCGTACTCGTGGGCGTTCACGAGCTCGAGCGCCTCCGAGAAGTCCCTCACCCTCACCACGCACAGGACCGGACCGAAGATCTCCTCGCGGTAGATCCGCATCTCCGGCCGCACCTCGTCGAAGAGGGAGCCGCCGAGGAAGAAGCCTCGCCCCGGGGCCTCCACCGCCGCGGCCCGCCCGTCCACCACCAGCCGCGCGCCGGCCGCGACGCCCTCCTCGAGGTAGCCGAGGACCCGGTCGCGGTGCTGGGCGGTGACGAGCGGCCCCATCTCGGCGGCGGGATCCCGGCCGTCCCGCAGCTTCAGCGCCCGCACCTTCTCGGCGAGCCGCCGGACGAGCGGATCGGCCACCTCGCCCACCGCCACCGCCACCGAGATGGCCATGCAGCGCTCGCCGGCCGAGCCGTAGGCCGCGCCCACGAGCGCGTCCACCGCCTGGTCGAGGTCCGCGTCCGGCATCACCACCAGGTGGTTCTTCGCCCCGCCGAGGGCCTGGACCCTCTTCCCGGCCGCGGTGCCGGTCGCGTAGACGTGGTGGGCGATGGGGGTCGACCCGACGAAGCTCACCGCCTGCACGTCGGGGTGGGCCATGAGCGCCTCGACCGCGATGCGGTCGCCCTGCACGACGTTCATCACCCCCGGCGGCAGCCCGGCCTCGAGGAGGAGCTCGGCCAGGCGCAGCGAGGCCGAGGGGTCGCGCTCGGAGGGCTTGAGCACGAAGGTGTTCCCGCAGGCGATGGCCATGGGGAACATCCACATGGGCACCATGACCGGGAAGTTGAAGGGGGTGATCCCGGCGCAGACCCCGAGGGGCTGGCGCAGGGTCCAGGCGTCGATCCCGCTCGCCACCTGCTCGGTGTACTCGCCCTTCAGGAGCTCGGGGATGCCGCAGGCGTACTCGACCACCTCGAGGCCGCGCTGGATCTCCCCGCGCGCGTCGGAGAGCACCTTGCCGTGCTCGGCGGTGACGAGCGCCGCGAGCTCCTCGGCGTCGCGCTCGACGAGCTCCTTGAAGCGGAAGAGGACCCGCGCCCGCTTGAGGGGCGAGACCTCCGCCCAGGGCCGGAAGGCCGCCTGCGCGGCCGCCGCCGCCGCCGCCACCTCCGAGGCGTCGGCCAGCGCCACCTCCCCGGACACCTCGCCGCGGGCGGGGTCGTAGACCGGGCTCGCCCGGCCGCTCTCGCCCGGCCGGGGCCGCCCTCCGATGAAGTGCCCGATGAGGCGGGGGGTCGACTCGGTCCGGCGCGGCGCGGTTTGACTCATGGTGTGTTTCCTCCCGGACGTCTCCGCGAGAGGGCAGCCTCCCGCCCGACCGCTAACGCTCCACGGCGCCCGTGTTAGTCTCCGCGCAGACCTAACCGGTGGTCGCCCTCGCTTCACGGGGCTCGGCGCCGCGACCCACCCGAGGTCCCGGCGCGGTGCGCCGCGGCCGGGGACTCCACGAGGGGACAGCCGCACCCCAGCCGGCTGCCCCCTTTGGGCCGATGGCGAATGCAAACCCAATTCTGTTTGTCGAAGGAAATGGAAATCTGATTGCGGAAGCGCCGGAGCTTTGCTAGCGTGCCTCTACCGGCACACCCGAAGGTCCTTGGCGTTTCGCGGCGCGCGTTCGAGGGGACGGACGATGGATCCGACAGGTTCTCGCGCCCCATTCCACGACGGCCACCGGTTGGACGTGATCTGCCTCGGCCGGCTCGGCGTCGACCTCTACGCGCAGCAACTCGGCGCCCGCCTCGAGGGCGCCACCAGCTTCGCCAGGTACCTGGGGGGCTCCTCGGCCAACATCGCCTTCGGCTGCGCCCGCCTCGGCCTGCGCAGCGCGATGGCCTCGCGGGTGGGCGACGATCACATGGGCAGGTTCCTCACCGAGACCCTGGCGGCCGAAGGCTGCGACGTCGGCCACGTCTCGGTCGATTCGCAGAGGCTCACCGCCCTCGTCATCCTGGGGATCCAGGACCGCGACCACTTCCCGCTCATCTTTTACCGCGAGCACTGCGCCGACATGGCGGTGGGCGAGGCCGACGTGGCCGAGGAGTTCGTGGCCCAGAGCCGCGCGCTCGTCATCACCGGGACCCACTTCTCGACCGAGCACACCCATCGGGTGAGCTCGCTCGCCCTCGAGCGGGCGAGGCGCCACCGGGCGAGGACCGTCCTCGACATCGACTACCGCCCGGTGCTGTGGGGCCTCACCAAGCCCGAGGCGGGGGCCGAGCGCTTCGTGGCGAGCGACCGGGTCACCGCCCACCTGCAGGCGATCCTGCCGCTCTTCGACCTGGTGGTCGGCACCGAGGAGGAGTTCCGCATCGCCGGCGGCCGCGCCGACCTCGCCGAGGCTCTGCGCGCGGTCCGCGGCGTCACCGCCGCCACCCTGGTCCTCAAGGTGGGTGCGGCCGGATGCGTGGTCTTCGAGGGCGAGGTGCCGGCGCGGCTCGAGGAGGCCGCCGCCGTCCCCGGCTATCCCGTCAAGGTGATGAACGTGCTCGGTGCCGGCGACGCCTTCATGGCCGGGCTCCTCAAGGGCTGGCTCACCGGCCTCTCCTTCCTCGAGGCGGCCAGGGTGGCGAACGCCTGCGGCGCCCTGGTGGTCTCGCGCCACGCCTGCTCGGCCTCCATGCCCACCCCGGAGGAGCTCGAGCACTTCATGGCCCACCCGACGCCGCGTCCGGACCTGGACGCGCGCCTGTGCCGGCTCCACCGCGTCACCCCCAGGCGGCGCGACTGGGACGACCTGTGCGTCTTCGCCTTCGACCACCGCACCCAGTTCCTCGACTGGGCCCGCGAGGGGGGGGCCTCGCCCACCCGCCTGCCGGCCCTGAAGAGCCTGCTCGTGCAGGCGGTGGCCGATACCGAGAAGGAGCTCCACCTCGAGGGGCGCGTCGGCGCGCTCATCGACGATACCTACGGCGACGAGGCGCTCCTCGCCGCCGCCGGCCGCGGCTGGTGGATCGGGCGCCCGGTGGAGGTGCCGGGGTCCCGCCCCCTCGAGTTCGAGGGCGGGCGCTCCATCGGCACCCGCCTGCAGAGCTGGCCGCGCGAGCAGGTGGTGAAGTGCCTGGTGCGCTACCACCCCGACGACCCCCTCGAGCTCCGGCTCGAGCAGGAGACGCAGCTGCGCGCGCTCTACGACGCGGTGCAGGTGAGCGGCCACGAGCTCCTCCTGGAGGTCATCCCGCCCGGACCGCCGGTGGCGCAGGCCCCGGCGGTCCTCCTGCGGGCGCTCACCCGGCTCTACAACCTCGGCCTCTACCCCGAGTGGTGGAAGCTCCCTCCGCTCTCCGCCGCCGGCTGGGGCGAGGTGGACGCCCTGCTAAGGGAGCGCGACCCTCACTGCCGCGGGGTGGTCATCCTGGGCCTCGAGGCCTCCCTGGACACGCTCGGAGCCGCCTTCCGGGAGGCGGCCAGCGCCAGGAGCTGCCGGGGCTTCGTGGTGGGCCGCACCCTCTCGGCGGCCCCCTGCCGCGACTGGCTGGCCGGCCGCATCGACGACGGCACCCTCGTCATGCGCGTGCGCGAGAACTTCAAGGCCTTGGTGCGCGCCTGGCAGCGGGCGCGCAGCGCCCGCGAGGCCGCCTGACCCACCGAGGAGACCCCATGAGCCCCGCCAACCCCTTCGAGACCGTCCGCCTCACCGCCGCCGAGGCCCTGGTGAAATACCTCGTCGCCCAGCAGGTGGAGACGCCGGCCGGGAAGGTCCCCCTCTTCGCCGGCGTCTTCGCGGTCTTCGGGCACGGCAACGTGGCGGGCCTCGGCGAGACGCTCTACCGCTATCGCGCCGAGCTGCCCACCTACCGCGCCCACAACGAGCAGGCCATGGCCCACACCGCCATCGCCTACGCCAAGGCGCACTTCAGGCGGCGGATGATGGCGGTGACCTCGTCCATCGGGCCGGGGGCCACCAACATGGTGACCGCCGCCGCCACCGCCCACGTGAACCGGTTGCCGCTCCTGCTCCTCCCGGGCGACGTCTTCGCCTCGCGAGCGCCCGACCCGGTGCTCCAGCAGGTGGAGGACTGGAACGACGGCACCTCGAGCGCCAGCGACTGCTTCCGGCCGGTCTCGCGCTACTTCGACCGCATCACCCGCCCCGAGCAGCTCGTGAAGGCCCTCCCGCACGCCCTCCACGTGCTCACCGATCCGGCGCTGTGCGGTCCGGTCACCCTCTCGCTGCCGCAGGACGTGCAGTCGATGGCCTTCGAGTTCCCCTCCGAGCTCTTCGCGCCGCGGACCGTCCGCTTCCGCGCGCCGCCCCCCGACGAGCAGGAGCTCCGAGCGGCGGTCGAGGTCCTGCGCGCCGCCAAGAGGCCGCTCGTGGTGGCCGGGGGCGGCGTGCTCTACGCCGAGGGGTGGGACGCCCTGCGCGCCTTCGCCGAGGCCCACGGGGTCCCGGTGGCCGAGACCATGGGCGGCAAGAGCGCGCTCCCCTGGGATCACCCCTTGCAGGCCGGCACCATCGGACACACCGGCGGGCCGGCCGCCAACGAGCTCGCCCGCGAGGCCGACGTGGTGCTGGCGGTGGGCACCCGCCTCAACGACTTCACCACCGGGTCGCACTCGCTCTTTCCGAAGGCGCGGCTCGTGGGCCTCAACGTGAACGGATTCGACGCGCTGAAGTGGCACGGGCTGCCGCTCGAGGCCGACGCCCGGCTGGGCCTCGAGGCCCTGCGCGCGCGCCTGGAGAGCTACCGGGCGGATCCCGGCTGGACCGCCAGGGCCCGGGCGCTCTGCGACGCCTGGCGCGCCTCGGTGGCGGCCCTCACCTCCCGAAAGGACGTCTCGCTCCCCTACGACGCCGACGTCATCGGCGCGGTGCAGCGCAGCGCCCGCCGCTCGCCGGTGGAGGACATCGTGGTGACCGCCGGAGGCAGCATCCCCAACGAGCTCGAGAAGCTCTGGCGGGTGGCGGTGCCGGGCGGGTTCCACGTGGAGTACGGCTACTCCTGCATGGGGTACGAGATCGCCGCCGGCATCGGCGCCAAGATGGCGCACCCGGAGCGGGAGGTGGTGGTGATCCTCGGCGACGGCGCCTACCTCATGCTGAACTCCGAGGTCGCCACTTCCGTGCTGCTCGGCCACAAGATCATCGTCGTGGTCCTCGACAACCACGGGTTCGGTTGCATCAACCGGCTGCAGAAGCACACCGGCGGCGAGGCCTTCAACAACCTGTTCTCGGACTGCGCGCACGGGGGGCAGGGGGTTCCGTCCATCGACTTCGCGGCGCACGGGCGGTCGCTCGGAGCGCTCGGGGAGAACGTGAAGACGGTGAGCGAGCTCGAGGCCGCCCTCGTCCGCGCCCGCAAGGCCGACCGCACCACCGTCCTCAGCATCGAGACCGATCCCAGCCGCAGTACGACCGAGGGCGGTTGCTGGTGGGAGGTGCCCGTCCCCGAGCTCTCGCCGAGCGAGAAGGTGCAGCGGGCCCGCAAGATCTACGAGAGCGCGAAGCTCGCGCAGAAGGTCTGATATGGCACTCGACGTCAAGATCGGGATCAACCCCATCTCCTGGATGAACGACGACTTGCCCTCGCTGGGGGCCGACACGCCCATCGAGACCGCCCTCGCGGAGGGAAGCCGCATCGGCTACCAGGGGTTCGAGCTCGGCGGCCGGTTCCCCAAGGAGGCGGCCGCCCTGCGCGCCAAGCTCTCCGCCTACGGGCTGGCCTGCGTCTCGGGCTGGTACTCCGGACGCCTGGCCGGCCGCTCGGTGGAGGAGGAGATCCGCGAGGTGGAGCCCCACCTGCGGCTGCTCACCGGCAACGAGGCGCAGGTGATGGTCTACGGGGAGGTGCAGGACTCCATCCAGGGGAACCTGTCCGCCCCGCTCCGCGAGCGGCCGCGCTTCGGCTCGCTCGAGGCCTTCACGCGCTACGGCGAGCGCCTCACCGCCTTCGGCCGACACCTGCTCGGGCGCGGCATCCGCCTCGCCTACCACCACCACATGGGCGCCTACGTGCAGGCCTCCGAGGACGTCGATACGCTCATGGCGGTGACCGGCGAGGAGGTGGGCCTCCTCATCGACACCGGCCACGCCACCTTCGCCGGCTGCGACCCGGCCGCCATGCTCGCGAAGCACACCCCGCGCGTCTGCCACGTCCACCTGAAGGACGTGCGCAGGGTGGTGATGGAGACCGCCCACAACCGGGCCTGGAGCTTCTTGCAGTCGGTCCTGAACGGGGTGTTCACCGTCCCGGGCGACGGGTCGATCGACTTCGCGCCCGTGATGGCGCTGCTCGACCGGGCGAACTACCGGGGCTGGCTGGTGGTGGAGGCGGAGCAGGATCCGGCGGTGGCGCACCCCTACACCTACGCCAAGAAGGGCTTCGAGCACGTCGACGGCCTGGTGAAGGCGCTCCGGCGGGGGGCGGTCCGATGAGCCTCCTCGTCAAGGGTGCCCGGCAGGGACGCGACGTCGTGCGCGTCACCGAGAGCTCGGGCCTGCGCTTCGTGGGATTCAGCGCTCATCGTCTCGCGGGGGGCGAGACCGTCACCTGTCCGGCCGGTCGCCGGGAGGTCTGCGTGGTGGTGCTCGCCGGAGAGGCCACCGTGCGCTCGGGCGCCGCCGAGTACCGCGATATCGGCCACCGGGCGAGCGTCTTCGCCGACGAGGCGCCCTTCGCGGCCTACTTCCCCGGCACCTCGCCCATCGAGATCGCCGCCCGGGGAGCCTGCGAGGTGGCGGTCTGCACCGCGCCCGGGACCGGGCGGCTTCCCCCGCGCCTCATCCGGCCCGAACAGATGAAGCGTTCGGTCCGGGGCAAGGAGCTCAACACCCGCTACGTCACCGACATCCTGCCCCAGGACTCACCGGCCGAGAGCTTGCTCGTCGTGGAGGTGCGCACTCCGACCGGCCACTCGTCGAGCTACCCCCCCCACAAGCACGACCGCACGGCGGCCGACGAGACCTACCTCGAGGAGACCTACTACCATCGCGTGGATCCCGCCCAGGGCTTCGTCTTCCAGCGCGTCTACACCGACGCGCGCGACATCGACGAGTCGCACGCGGTGGAGGATCACGACGTCATGGTCGTGCCCTGCGGCTATCATCCGGTGGTCGTCCCGTGGGGATACCAGAGCTACTACCTCAACGTGATGGCGGGCCCGGAGCGCGCATGGCGCTTCCACAACGATCCGGCGCACGAATGGATCTTGCGCAAGGGGTGATCGCGGGTCCTCGGGCGCGGTCTTGATTCCGCGCGGCCCGAGACCGGTGAGAGAGGTGGCGTCCAGGGCGGGGCAGGTCAATCGCAGGAGGGCGCCCGCAGCGACGCCGGGGTGCGGGGAGGGATGATCGAACGCCCTCGACCTCAGGGACGGCTGCGCGTAGTGTGAGGCGGCGATGGAAGGCGCGGTGACCCCAGCCACTCCGTCCCCGAGCAGTGCGTGAATCGCAGCGATACACGCAGGCATCTCCCGTCCCGGAGGGAGAAGGCGCCGCTTACGCCGGGCACCGCAGCGCGCCAGGCGCTTGCGGCGAGCACGCCACCGTTCCGTAGGAGGACCACGTGAACCCTCGCGCCAGGCTGTCGCTCAACCGGGTGGCCAAGCCCCAGCTCCCTCTCGTCGAGTTCCTCAGGTTCACCGCCGAACTGGGCATGAAGCTCGCCGAGGTCAGGAACGACTTCACCGAGAAGGGTGTCCTGGACGGGCTCTCGGATCGCGAGCTCCAGGGGGCCCTCGCCGAAACGGGCGTCCAGATCGCGTCCATCAACGCGCTCTATCCCTTCGAGGACGCGGAGCAGCTCGCCTCCAACGTGGAGAGGCTGAAGGGCCTGCTCGCGGAGGCGAAGCGGGTGGGCTGTGCGCACATCGTCCTGTGCCCTCTCAACGACGCCAAGGACCGGCGCAGCCCCTCGGAACGCTCTGGCGACCTCGTGGTCGCCCTCAACGCCTACGGCCCCCTCTTCGCCGAGGCCGGCGTGGTCGGGCTCATCGAGCCCCTCGGCTTCGAGGCCTGCTCCCTGCGCACGAAGCGCGCGGCCCTGGACGGTATCGCCCGCTGTACCCATCCTGGTTCCTACGCGCTGCTCCACGACACCTTCCACCACTACCTCGCCGGCGAGAAGGAGTTCTTCCCCAAGCAGACGGCGCTCGTTCACGTCTCGGGGGTCCTGGCCGGAAAGCCCAAGTCGGCCATCACCGACGACGACCGCATCCTGGTCACGGCGGAGGACATCATGGACAGCCGGGGCCAGGTGGCCACCCTCTTGACGGGTGGGTGCGGGGCTCCCATCTCCTACGAGCCCTTCTCGCCGGCGGTCCGCGCCATGAGCGTCCCGGAGCTGAAGGAAGCGATCCTCCGGAGCGCTAAGTTCTTGCTCGGCTAGAGCGGGGAGGGGCCCTCCGCGGTCCCGGCCGGACGACCGGGCGCGTGGTTCTCGGAGCGGCCCGAGGCCGCGCTCAGGCTCGTCGCAAGTTCTTGCGGACGTCGATGGTCACCGCCACCACGATGATGACGGCGCGGGCGACCTGCTGGAAGTCCGCCGAGACGTTGAGGATGTCGAGCCCGTTTTTCATGACGCCGATGATGAGGGTGCCGACGAGGGTGCCCCCGGCGCTCCCGAGTCCTCCGGCCAGGCTCGTGCCGCCGATGACCGAGGCCGCGATGGCATCGAGCTCGTAACCGAGCCCGAGTCCGGGCTGACCGGAACCGATGCGCGCGGTGAGGACGATGGAAGCGACCGCGGCGAGGAAGCCGGCGAAGGTGTAGACGAGGATGAGGTAGCGGTCCGTCTTGATCCCCGACACCACCGCGGCCTGGAGGTTGCTGCCCAGGGCGTAGGTGTACCGGCCCCAGAGGGTGTGCTGGAGGATGAGGTAGGTGATGGCCACGCACACGAGGAGCACGATGGCCGGGTTGGGGATGCCGAGGATCGAGCCCTGCCCGATGACCTGGAACGAATCGAGCAGGCTCCCGCGGGGACGTCCCTGGGAGTAGATGAAGCCCCACCCGCGAGCGAAGGTCATCATGCCCAGGGTGGCGATGAAGGGGGGGATGCGGAGCTTGGTGATCATGGCGCCGTTGATGAACCCGATGGCGATTCCGAGCCCGAGGCCGATGAGGAGAACCAGGCCGACCGGCCACGGGTGGCCCCCCTTGAAGAGGCGGTCCATCGCATCGGCGCTCTGGAGCAGGCTCGCCACGACTACCGACACGATGGCGACCACGGCCCCCGAGGAGAGGTCGATGCCGGCGGTGATGATGCACATCGTGACACCGAGGGCGATGATCCCGATGACGCTGACCTGCCGCAGGACGTTCAGCAGGTTGTTGATCCTTAGCGAAATCCCGCCGGAGAGGATGGCGACGATGACGACGAGGCCTACCAGGATGAGGAGGATGCTGTACTTGCTCATGAACTTGAGCAGGGAGGACTCTCGTCGCGCGGTGTCCTTGTCGGTCTCGATCACGGGTGCTCTCCGGGCTCTCGCGCCGCCGCGGTCTCGCGCTGCTCTGGGGCCGCGGGGCCACTAGTCGGGGTGCGCTTCGTTGAACGTGCTGAGCGGTTCTCCGGTGGCCATGTGGAGGATCTTCTCCTGCGTGGCGGCGACCCGTTCGATCTCGCCGACCTTCCGCCCCTCATGCATGACCATGATCCTGTCCGACATGGCCAGGATCTCGGGCATCTCCGAGGAGATGAGGATGATGGCCTTTCCTTCTTTGGCGAGATTCGACATGATCTTGTAGATCTCGCTCTTGGTGGCCACGTCGATCCCGCGCGTCGGCTCGTCCAGGATGAGCAACGACGGGACCGTGGCGAGCCAGCGCGAGACCAGGACCTTTTGCTGGTTGCCCCCGCTCAGGTACATCACCAGCTGATCCAGGCTGGGAGTCTTGATCCTGAGGGTGGAGACGGCGTCGTCGCACAGCTTGCGCAGCGCGCGGTGCTTGATGAACAGCGCGGTGAGGTTGTTGCGCAGGCTGGGCATGATGATGTTGTCGCGTACCGAGAGATTCAGGTACAGGCCGCTGCGCTTGCGGTCCTCGGTGAGGAAAGCGAAGCCGTGGCGGATCGCGTCGTAGGGGCTCTTGATCTGTACGGGTGTCCCCCGGATCTTCACCGCCCCGGCCTGCTTGGGCGTCACGCCGAAGAGCGCCTCCATCACCTCGGTCCGACCGGCGCCGACCAGACCGGCGATGCCCAGGATCTCCCCCTCGCGCACCGAAAAGCTGATGTCGCGGAAGTAGCCATGCCGGGTCAGGCCTTCCACCTCCAGCACCGGATTCCCGAACCGTGCGCTTTCCTTCTGGAAGAACTGGTCGATGGTGCGACCGACCATCATCCTGATCAGCTTCTCGCGGGTGAGGTTGGGGCTCAGCTCGCGGCCGACGAACTCGCCGTCGCGGTAGACGCTCACCTCGTCGGTGATGGAGAACACCTCGTCCATCTTGTGCGTGATGTAGATCACCGCCACGCCGCGCGCCTTCAGGTTGTTGATGATGGTGAAGAGGTGCGCGACCTCCTTCTCCGTGAGCGCGGAGGTCGGTTCGTCCATGATGATGAGGTCGGCCTTGCGGGAGACGGCTTCCGCGATCTCGACGAGCTGCATCTGAGCGACG
>DATJVF010000160.1:0-8206 GCA_035501995.1 Anaeromyxobacteraceae bacterium | reverse complement strand
GGCATCCTGGCGGTGGGCGAGAAGGCCACCGGGGCAGCCGACCCGTTCGGCCTGCGCCGGGCCGCCATCGGAATCCTGCGCATCGTGCAGGCCCGGGCTTACCACCTTTCCCTGTCGCGGGCGGTGGCGGCGGCCCTCGAGGCGCTCGGCCCGTCCCTGGTGCGCGACCGGGCCGGCCTCCAGGCCCAGGTGATGGAGTTCTTGCGCGGGCGGCTCAAGGCGCTCTTCGGCGAGGCCTTCGAGGCGGACCTCGTCGAGGCGGTCCTCGCCGCCGGCATGGACGACGTGCTCGACGCCCGCCAAAGGCTCGAGGCGCTCTCGGAGGCGAGGCGCCAGCCCGAGTTCGCGCCGCTGGCCTTGGCCTTCAAGCGGGTGGCCAACATCGTCGAGAAGGGCGAGAGCGCGCTCGCCCGCCCGCTCGACCCGGCCCTCCTCTCCGAGGGGGCCGAGCGCCAGCTCGCCGGCGAGGTGGAGCGGGTGAAGGACCTCGTCGCCGGACACCGGGCGCGCCGCGACTACCGGGCCGCCCTGCGGGCGCTCGCGGAGCTCAAGCCCGCGGTGGACCGGTTCTTCGACGAGGTGCTGGTCATGGCCGAGGACCCGGCCCTGCGCGAGAACCGGCTCGCGCTCGTCCGGCGGGTGGCCGAGCTCTTCGCGGGCCTCGCCGACTTCCGGAAGATCCAGGCCGAGGCGGCGGCCTAGGGGCCGGAGCGTGCGCCTCGCCTCGGCGCGAAGGTCAAGGCCACGACTCGCTTTTCTTGGCGGCGCTTCTCTCTTGACCTCGCCTCCGGGCGGCGGTTACGGTTCGCGCCCTTGGCCAACCGGTTTCTGAGATCGCTCGCCTCGGCGAGCCTCCTCGGTCTCGTCGCCTGCCACGAGACGACGCAGTACCAGCCTCCGCCGCTCGACCGGTTCTTCTTCCCGACCGGCATGGTCCTGCGGCACGTCGACCCCAACGGGAACCCCTGCGGCGGGGGCTTCGGCGGAGTCCCCGGCTGCCAGACCCAGCTCTTCGTGGCCTCCGCCGACGCCGACCTCTCCTACGACCCCGCCACCGGGGGCACCGTCCTCGGGGTGGACGTCGGGGCGACCGTCGGCCTCGAGGAAGCCGGGAGCCCCATCGGCAGCCCGGTCTGGCTGGGGAGCGGCGCGGGCGGCCTGCGGGGGGTCCGCATCGGGAGCTACGCCGGGGAGCTCGCGGTCCTCGACGCCGAGAGCTGCCCCACCTTCCAGCAAGGCCAGCAGGCACAGCTCCTCGTCACCTCCCGCGCCCAGAACGAGCTCTACCGGATCGACATCACGAGCCCGAACGGCGAGATCTCCTGCGGCCACGGCGCGGGCGGCACCTGCGACAGCGCCCACACTGTCGCGGTGAGCAACTTCGGGAACACGAGCAGCCTCACCGCCGGGGACTCCTACGGCGTCTCGGTGGTCTGCGCGGACCTGCCCGCCCCCCTCCTCGGGAGCTCGCCCGGTCCGCAGCAGCTCGCCTTCCTCACCTACCTCCGGGTGGCGAACGGCGAAGGCGGCCTCGGCATCCTGGACCTCCTGAACGCACCCCTCGGTCCCCCCAGCTGGGAGGACCTCGGGGTGTCGATCGCCGAGAGCACGGTCTTCGACCCGATCTCGACGCGCCTGTTCGTGACCGAGATGTTCGGGGCGGTGGCGGTGGCGCCGCTGCGCTGGCTCACCCTCGCCACGCCGAGCGTAGGTTATCTCGCGGTGAACATGGAGAACTACGTGCGGGGGGCCGAGGTGCGGGGGGTCGCCCTCTCCACCGACCGGACCCGGCTCTACCTCGCCCTGCGCATCTACGACCCGGTGGCGGCGAGCCAGATCGGGGCGCGCCCGACCACCGACACCGCCGGGGCGCTGGTGGTGGTCGACGCCAGCGCGGCGGCCCTCGACCCTTCGGAGCTGCGGATCCTGAACGTCGTCCCCCTCGAGCGGGGCTCGAGCCAGGTGAAGATCGTGCCGCGGCCCGCCAGCGCCGGCCTGCGCGACCTCGTCGCGGTCCTGAGCGAGGAGGACGAGAGCCTCGTCCTCTACGACGACGAGACCGGCGCCATCGCCAACGTCTACGGGGTGTGCCAGAGCCCCCCCAACCTCGACGGAACGCCCGGGCCGGGCGACAAGAACGCGCCTCCGCCCTGCGACCTCGGCAAGCCGCTCCTCGGCCAGCAGCCCTCCACCCTGCTCGTCGAGCCGATCTCGCCAGCGGCCCCCGAGGCGAACGGGGCGCAGCTCGCCCGCCTGTACGTGGCCTCCTTCGACCGCAGCTGGGTGAACGTCATCCTGCTCGACCCCCTCGCGCCCTCCTCGGATCCGCTGAGCTGGGTACGCATCGGGCTCGAGCGGGCGCAGGTCGAGATCTCCAACCCGCCGGATCCCCTCTGATGCCGAATCCGGACCAAGGCGCACGCGCGTCCCCGAGGGTCCCAGGCGGCCGAGCCGCCTCGGGTGGCCTCGCCCTCGTCCTCGCGGCCCTCGTCGCCTGCTCGACCGGTCCGCCGCAGGTGCCCGGCCACCTGAGCTCGCCCACCGCCATGGTGGCCTTCGCCGGGGTGACCAGCAAATCGCCCAAGGACGCGAGCGGCCACTTCCTCGTCCACCCCTACTTCGCGGTGGCCTCCAGTGCCGGGGACGAGGTCCGCTTCATCGACCAGTACGACCTGCAGACGGTGATCGGCCCCGGCTTCGCCTTCCCGCTCTCGGTGGTCACCGACCCGCGCCCGCTCCTCCTCGCCTCGGCCTCCCTCGGCGACGGAGGGGCCGACGTGCTCGTGGCGGTGAGCGCCGGGGAGCTCGAGCTGCAGGTGATCGAGACCTGGGACGCCCAGGACGCCAACAACATCGTGGCCTACACGGTCCCGCTGAACGGTAACCATCTCGTCGGGGTGGGCGCGCAGGTGATCTCGCTGCAGGGCATGCCGGCGCGCCCGGCCACCCCCACCTCGGACGCCGTCCCGGCCCGCATCCTGGTGGGGACCGCCGACGACACCGGGGCCGCCGGGGGCAAGCTCATCGTGGTCGAGTTCACCCGCAACCTCGACGGCAGCGTGAGTCCCACCCTCGACGGCGGCGGCAACGTCCCCGTCGCCAACGCCACCGCGCTCGGGTTCCGCCCCCTCGACATCGCCCTCGAGCCGGGGTCGTTCGGCGGGACCCGGCCCGACGGGAGCCTGCCGAGCCACCTCTACATCGCGACCACCGACCCCCTGACGAGCTCGGGCGGCCTCGGGGTCGGGGTGGTCGACACGCTCCCCCCGGGCGGCCCGCCCACCACCGTGCTGAGCCCGCTCCTCGCGGGCGCCGGCACCCTGGCCCTCGCGGCGGGCTACGTGGCCGAGCGCGTTCCCTCGGCCGACAACTGCAGCACCGAGACCATCTCGAGCACCCGCCAGCTCTTCGTCTACGCCGCGCTCGACCCGGAGACCTGCGGGGTGGACCGGCCGGTGAACTGCGGCCTCGCCACCCTCGACCCGAGGACCGGGGTCCTCGCCACGGACCCCGCCACCCTCGCCCAGCCGGTGAACCCGGCGCTGGGACCGGCCGGCGGCCCGGTGGTGGTCCCGGCCCAGAGCTACCGGGCCCCCATGCCCATCCCCGGCGTGCCGGCCCACGTGGCCATCGGCTACCCGCCCTCGCAGGGCAGCCAGGGGCTCTTCGCGGTGGCCGCCGGGTCGACGGTGGGGGCGACCAACACGAGCTACCCCAGCATCTACTGCCCTACCACCGCCCCCTCCGACGGGGTGCAGGTGGTCCCCCTCCTCGTCATCCTGCCCGGCAGCGGGGAGCGCTTCACGAGCGCGGTGGCCGCCGTCACCTCCAGCGACGGGTACGCCTACTGGTACGACCTCGCGCGCTGGGGGCCGCCGAGCGACGCGCCGGTCATGACCGTGGCCGCCAGCCGGGTCCAGGCCACCGCCGCCTCCACCCAGAACGTCGGGCTCACCGGCGCCCAGCCCGGCAGCCTCGGCCTGTGGGACGACGTGGTAGCCGCCACCTCCAGCCCGGTCACGGCCCCCACCGTGGTGAACGACGAGCTCACCCTGGAGGAGTCCATCGACGTCTGGCCGGGCTTCACGCCCGCCGACGACTGGAGCATCGTCTACCAGGGCGAGCTGCCCGGGCTCGGCTACCAGCCGGCCACCGTCCTCCTCGACGCCTCGGGCAACCCCTACGTGGCCTTCCAGAGCGCGACCGGCGACGCGAGCGCGCCCTACGTCGCGGCCGCCGACGTCGCCGACCCCGCGCTCGGCGTGCGCGTCGGCGACAGCGTCCTCCTCTTCGACCCGAGCCAGGGCCGCGGCGGTACGGCGCTGTGCGAGACCACGGTCGCGAGCATCGTGCCGCCGGGGACGGTGGGAACGGTCGCTTTGCCGGGCGGGGCCGTGGAGCTGGCGCAGAACTGCCTGCCGGCCGGGTCCGCCTTCGCCCCCACCGCCTCGGGCGTGGCCCTGGCGGCCTCCATCCGCGCCCCCGGCCTCGTCTTCGCGAACTCCAAGCAGGGCTACCTGGGCCGGCCCGAGATCGACCAGGACTTCGCCCTGGCCTGGAGCGAGGAGAGCACGCTCACCGGAGAGGCGCTGGCGGTGGCCCGCAAGGCGCGCCGGATCTTCTATCCCACCGAGGGTCCGTGCCCGATCCCGGGCTCCACCGGCACCCCGGGGACCCAGGCGGTGGGCTGCTACGCGGGGTTCGCCCGCCTGGTCGACCCGCTCGCGCCCGGCCCGGCGGCCCGCTTCCGGGTGGGGCTCTTCGGCGGGGCCGCCCCCGCGCGCGACGACGCCATCCTCTTCACCACCCAGGAGGGCCTCGTGCAGTCGGCCCGCGCGCCGCTCTCGGGCGGCGCCCCGGCCTCGACGCTCATCCCCTTCGACTGGACGGTCCTCGACCCGGTCAACCACGCGGACGACAACATCCGCTTCATGACCCTGTTCCTCGACGACCAGATCTTCGCCTTCAGCCCGGGCGGCAGCTTCTACGACTACCTCATCCGGTAGCGGGGCCCTTCCCGAAGGGCGGCGCGGGCCGGAATTGTGCGGTGCCTCCCGGCCCGGGCGGCTATCCTAACCAGGCCACCCTCATGCCCACCCTCACCCTCATCGACGGCTCGGGCTTCGTCTTCCGCGCCTACCACGCGCTGCCCCACCTCTCCACCACCAAGGGCCTCCCCACCAACGCCGTCTACGGTTTCACCACCATGCTTCTCAAGGCGCTGCGCGAGCAGGCGCCGACCCACGTGGCCCTGGTCCTCGACGCCAGCCGCAAGAGCTTCCGCCACGACCTCGACGCCGGGTACAAGGCCAACCGCCCGGAGGCGCCCGACGACCTGGCCCGCCAGTTCCCGCTCGTGCGCGAGGTGGCGAAGGCCCTGCGCGTGCCCACCCTGGAGGAGCCAGGGTTCGAGGCCGACGACGTCATCGGGACCCTCGCCTGCCGGGCCCGGGACGCGGGCTGGAAGGTCCTCATCGTCACCGGGGACAAGGACTTCGCCCAGCTGGTGGGCGAGCGGGTGACCCTCTACGACCCCATGGCCGAGGCGAGCGGACGGGGCGGCCTCACCGGCCCCTCCGAGGTCGAGAAGAAGATGGGGGTCCCCCCCGAGCGCATGATCGAGTACCAGGCCATCCTGGGCGACAAGATCGACAACGTCCCGGGCATCCCCGGGGTGGGCGAGGTGACCGCGGCCGCCCTCATCCGGAAGTTCGGGACGGTCGAGGAGATGCTGCGCCGGCCCGAGGAGATCCCGCAGGCGGTGGCGCGCGGCGGCGAGAAGCTGAGGGAGCGGATCGTGGCCCACGCCGACCGGCTCAGGCTCAACCGCCGGCTGGTCGAGCTCCGCTGCGACATGCCGCTGCCCTACGAGCCGGAGAGCTTCGAGCGGCGCGAGATCGACGTCGATCGCACCCGGGCCCTCTTCGCCGAGCTCGAGTTCTCGCGGCTGCTCAAGGACCTCCCGGCCCCGCCGCCGGCGCCGCGCCCGGGGAAGGTCGAGCTCCTGCTCACCCGCGAGGCGCTCCTCGAGGCGGTGGCGGCCGGCCTCGCCGAGGGCGCGGTCGGCCTCGCCTGCCAGCGCGAGGGGGACCGCCCGCGCCTCGACCTGGTGTTCGGGATCGCCTTCGCCACCGCGCGGCGCTCCTTCTACCTGCCCCTTCTGCATCGCTACCTCGGCGCCCCCGCCCAGCTCCCCCTCGCGGAGGCGCGCGAGGCCCTCCGGCCGCTCGTCGAGGGCCCCGCGGTGGAGGTGCACGGCCACGATCTCAAGGCCGAGGCCCACGCCCTCCACGGGCTCGGCCTCGCGCTCGCCGGGCCGGGTTTCGACACCGAGCTCGCGAGCCGCCTGCTCCTGCCGACCCGCCGGGAGCACGCCCTCGCCGACGTGGCCCGCGAGCGGCTGGGGCTCGAGCTCCCCGTCCTCCCCGAGGGGGGGAGGGGGCGCGGACCGCCCTCCGAGCTCAGCGTGGAGGAGGTGGCGGAGGTGGCGGGGGCGGGGGCCTCGGCGCTCGTGCCGCTCGCCCGCAGGCTCGCAGAGGCCCTCGGGGACGAGGGGCTCAAACCCCTCTACCGCGACATCGAGCGGCCGCTCCTCCCGGTCCTCGTCTCCATGGAGCGCACCGGGATCCTGGTCGACACCTCGGCCATGGACGCCCTGAGCGCCGAGTTCGGGGTGGCCCTCGAGGACTTGCAGAAGCGCATCCACGCGGCGGCCGGGCGGTCCTTCAACATCGCCTCCACCCGCGAGCTCGGCCAGGTGCTCTTCGAGGAGCTGAAGCTCCCGGTCCTCAAGCGCCTCAAGACCGGTCCCTCCACCGACCAGGACGTCCTCGAGCGCCTGGCCGAGCAGCACGCCCTGCCGGCCCTCATCCTCGAGCACCGCTCGCTCGCCAAGTTGAAGGGCACCTACCTCGACGCCCTGCCCCAACTCGTCGAGTCCGACGGCCGCATCCACACCACCTTCCACCAGAGCGGCGCCGCCACCGGCCGCCTCAGCTCCTCCGATCCGAACCTCCAGAACATCCCCATCCGCACCGAGCTCTCGAAGCGCATCCGGGCCGCCTTCGTGGCCGCCCCCGGCTACCGGCTCGTCTCGGCCGACTACTCCCAGGTCGAGCTGCGCATCCTCGCCCACTTCGCGGAGGACCCCGCCCTCCTCGAGGCCTTCCGCCGGGGCGAGGACGTGCACGCCGCCACCGCCGCCGAGACCTTCGCGGTGGCGCGGGAGGCGGTGACGCCCGATCAGCGGCGCATCGCCAAGGTGCTGAACTTCGGCATCGCCTACGGCCTCAGCGCCTTCGGCCTCTCCCAGCGGCTCGACCTGCCCGCCAAGGAGGCCCAGGCCATCATCGATCGCTACTTCGCCCGCTACGCGGCGGTGAAGCGCTGGCTCGACCTCACCGTGGAGAAGGCGCGGGCCGAGGGTGAGGTGCGCACCCTCTTCGGGCGCAAGCGGGCCCTCCCCGAGATGAGGAGCCGCAACCCCGCCCTGCGGCAGGCCTCCGAGCGCATGGCGGTCAACACGCCCATCCAGGGAACCGCCGCCGACCTCATCAAGATCGCCATGGTGCGGGTGGCGGAAGCGCTCGAGCGGGAAAGGCTCGAGGCCCGCCTGCTCCTGCAGGTGCACGACGAGCTCGTCCTCGAGGTGGAGGCGAGCCTGGTCAACCGAGTGACCGAGCTCGTCAGGGCCGAGATGCGCGCCGCGGGGTCCCTGCTCGTCCCGCTGGAGGTGGAGGCGGGGGCCGGGAGGAGCTGGGCCGAGGCCCACTAGCGCGCCCGCGGATTGGGCCGCCGCGGGACCCGTCACCGGTTTGCGGGTCGGCGGCGAGGTCCGACCGAGGGTACAGCTCGCCGAGGATCTCGTCCTCGCGCGCGCGTGCGACCCCGACCTCCCGACGGACTCCAGGTTGATGGGGGGCCGCTTCACCTCTCGGCGAGCCACCGCTCGGGGCGCGGCACCACCCAGGCCGGGAGCCGGGCGCTTTGCACGCTCCGGGTCGGGGGCCCACGGGGTAGGCGCCCGGTCGCCTCGACGGGCGGCCGGCCGACGATGACGCGAAGGGAGAGGGCGTTGCAGAGGGCGCTCCGGCGAGAGCCCGGGTTGGCATCGGCTCCCGGAGCGGGAGCTTAGGGTTCCTCGACCGCCTTCTTCTTCACCGGGAGGAGTTCCACCTGGGCCTCGCCGCCCTCGCCGAAGGCCTCG
>DATJVF010000159.1:0-2233 GCA_035501995.1 Anaeromyxobacteraceae bacterium | reverse complement strand
CTTCCCCGAGGGAGAGGTCGGTCGCGCCCCCCGCACTCGAGGGCATCTCGTCCCGCTTCGTGGTGGCCATGGCTATGGGTTCCTCGTGGCTTGGCGGCGGCGGTGGGGCCGGCGGAGCCGCCTTCGGCTCCGCCTCGTTCGCCGCCGGCGCGTTTTCTTGCTTGTTCCAGAAGGGCATGTCGCCTTTCGTCCGGGTCCGACGAGTCTGCCCGGGGTCGGCTCGTCGGCGAATGTCCCCGGCCAGATGAGCTCCCTTGCGGCGCGGCCGGGCTCGGTTCGCGCGTCGCCGTCAGTTAGCCCGAGCCGCGCCCGGGGGCAACGCACGCGTCGGGTCGCTCGTTGCGAATAGCGCCTTCGGGGGCGCTCTCCCCCGCGGGTCGTGCCGGGGCGGCGCCCGCGGCCACTCGGCGAGGTTCACCAGGCGCGACGAGGCTGAGCAGCGGCCCGAGGATGTCGTCTCAGGGGCGAAATAGACCACAAGGAAGGTGGAGGTGGCTCCGTTCCCTTCATGCGGCCACCGTCGTGCGAGAAGACGGCGGAGCGCATCCGGCCCCGGGCCGCGAAGGAGGGGCGCGAGGTCCGCGTGAAACGCCTGCGCGCGCAAATAAAACTGCGACCCTCGGTGAACACTGAGCAGCTCGCCCGCGCCGCCCGGGCCATGGGGCGCGCGTTCGCGCCCCGACGTCACGGGTGCCCCCTGGGGCCGCTGGGCGGCCGCGCCTGCGGCAGAGCGGCCGCCCCGCTCGCCGAGGGCCGTTCGGCGCGTTCCGAAACGGAACGAGGGAGATGGGCGAGCGTGGGTTGGGACGGGTCAGGCGCACGCCTTCTTATCCCTTGGTCGTAGCGGTGCTGTCCTGGCCGCGCGCGGGCGAAATTGCTCTTATCGGGCAGATGCTCGGTCGTGACCCGCCCGCTCGCTCGACGAGCGTCCGGGCCCACATGTGGGCTACTCCTCTTGGGTTGTTCCCACAGCGGCGCCGGAGTAGGAAAACGTTTGCGACATGCGTTTCCCGTTCCTGCGCGAGGTGGCGGTCGTAGAGGCGGCCTGTGGGGTGCTGTGCGTGGTCGCCGGCTTCATGACCTGGCCGAGCCTGGAACTGCGCTACGCGCTCGTTCCGTTCGGCCTCGGGGCCTGCATCATCGCGCAGGCCGTCGTGCTCGTCCTCAAGGACATCCGCTCCGCCGCCGAGGAAGAGTAGCACCGGCGACGCAGGCGGGTGCGCTGGCCTGGCGGCTCCGCGCTTTACTTGCGGTCGCTCCCGGACGGTCCGAACCCCGAGCTCGACCGTTCCTCCTCCGATCGCTTCCGATCCTTGGCCTCCTCCCTCCTCAGCTTGAACAGGTAGAGGCACGCCACGGCAGCGGCGAGAAAGAGATAGCTGCTGAGCGTCTTCTCGGTCTGTTCGGAGAAGCCGACCTTGAAGAGGGCCTTCGCGAGCCCCAGGCCGATGAGAGCGAGCCCGAAGGCGAGGATGAGCGCGCGGAGGTGGCGCGGGGTGATCTTCTTCACGGCGTCCTTCTTCATGGCGTCTTCTCGAGGTGAGGGGTGGGGCGAGAAGGCCGGGGCGGCCTCCTCGACCGGGATGCCGGGACGGCCGCTACGCCCGCCGGGCCGCCTCGAGGCCGTCGTGGCCGCTCTTCATCGCGTTGAACCCGCCGCCTCGCCCGCGATGACCGGTCCATGGCAAGACCTCACTGTGCTCGGCAGAACGGTCCGAGGCGCACTTCGCGGTGTACCACACCCGTCGGCGATCGCGAGCCGATCCTCAGGAGGCCGGGCGCGAGATGGGAGATCTGGCGCCCCTTCTGGCCCTGGCCCCGGCGCTGTCCGAGGGACGGGGTAGCTCCTCGGTCCGCCGCCTTGACACCACCGGAGGCTCCGACGCGCGGGCCCCCGGTCTTAGGCAAGCTGTCCTACGTCTCGCCCCTCGCGTGGCCCGGGCCTGCCACCTCAGCGCCGGCGCGCCTTCGCTGGCGCGGCGGGAGGTGCGGTGAGGCGCAGCCCGAAAGCTCGGCGGGCGCTGAGCGACGTCGGGCTCCATGGCCTCGGGAGAAGGCGAGCGCCTCCTCCATCGATGAGGCGTCCCAACGGGTGCTCGCGGAGTGGCCAGCCGAGCGCGCGCAGGCCGATGGCGGTTGGGGCGCGGCACGGTGGCTCCGCGCCGGGGACCGGTGCGGCGAGCCGAGGAGCGACCTGCCCGTACAAGCAGCGCGCGCGCGCGCGCGGTGCCGG
>DATJVF010000158.1:0-4409 GCA_035501995.1 Anaeromyxobacteraceae bacterium | reverse complement strand
GAGGGCGGCCTCACCGCGGAGCGCCAGGGACAGCTGCTCCTCGTCCAACGCGCCGGGCTTTTCGACGGGGCCCTGCCGCCCGGGCTGAGCCGAAAGGCCGCGCGGACGGCGGAGGAGGCGGTCCGCGAGGCACAGCGGGCGGTGCACGAGGCCCTGTCCCACCATCGCACCCCCGGCGGCCGGGGCGAAGAGGGCCGCGACCGCACCGTGACGGGCTCCGACCTCGCGGTGCGCGCGGGCGAGAGCGTCCGGGACGTGAGCGTGGTGAAGGGAAACCTGCGGCTCGAGGCGGGGGCGACCGCCCGGGACGCCTCGGTCGTGCTGGGCGATGTGACCCTGGACGCCGGCGCGAGCGCCCGCGACACCGTCGCGGTCCTGGGCGACGCCCGGCTGGCTGGCGGAGCCCTGGCCCGCGAGGTGGTGGCGGTGCTCGGGACCGTGGAGATCGGTCCGGGCGCCGCGGTGGACCGGGACGTGGTCAGCATCGGCGGCCGCGTCCACGTGGACCCGGCCGCCCATATCGGGGGCTCGACCCATTCCCTCTCCTTCCCCTCCTTGCCCGAGTGGCCGGGGAAGCTCACCCTCCACGCCTTCCCCGGGGTCGGGTCCCCGCTCGCGATGGTCCTCGCCACCCTGGTCCGGTTCGCCGTGCTGTTCGTGCTCGGGCTCCTCGTCCTGGCGGTCGTCCCGAGGCGCATGGAGGCCGTCTCGGGGGCCATGGTGGCGGGCCCTTGGCGGTCGCTCTTCGCCGGGGTCGTCGGCTCGGTCGGGATGCTCGTCTTGTCGGTGCTCCTCGCCGTGACGGTGGTCGGGCTCTTGCTCATTCCGGTCCAGGTCCTGCTCGTGGTGGGGGGCGGGGTGCTGGGGATCACCGCCCTCACCTACTACCTGGGCCGCCTGCTCCCCTTCCCCCCCTCGCGGCGAACCATGGTGCTGGAACTGGCCGCCGGCACCCTCCTCTTCTCGGTCCTGGCCGAGGTTCCGATCCTCGGCGCCATGGTCTGGGTGGCGACCTGGTTTTTGGCGTTCGGCGCGGTCCTCAGGACCCGGTTCGGCCAACCACCTCCTCTCCCCACGACGCCCGCGCCGCCGCCCGCGGCGGCCTAGAGTTTTTTGGGGAGGACGATCGCTTCCCCGCGGGCGCGGGCGGCGCGGACCTCGACCGGCCCGCCCGTCCCGGTCGCGGGCCATGCCGCCCTCCGCGGGTTCAGGGCCGCGTTGGCGAGGCCCCAGCCGGCAGCTTCGCGAGCGCGTCGACCGCGGCGCGCCGCACGCGGCCGTAGTAGTCGCTCCGCAGCGCTTCGAGCAGGTTCGAGGCGGGCTCGTACCTGAGGGAGGCGAGCCCCCGGGCGGCGGCGGCCCGGACCTGCGGCCGATCGCTCGTGAGTTCCCGGGACAGCGCCGCCGCTCCGGTCGCGCCTCCGAGCTGGGCGAGGGCCTCGACCATCTCGAGCCGTCCCGACGCAGTCGGAGAGGTGAGCGCCTCGGCGAGGGGGGCAGCGCCCGCCGGCGATCCCAGATGCCCGAGCGCCTGGGCGGCCGCCGGGCCGCAACCCCCGCCGAGCTGCCTCGCCAGGACCGGCACCGCCTCGGCGAGCCCCGTCTCGCCCAGGGCGCGGGCCAAGGTCTCGCAGCGACCGGCTTCGACGTCTTTCTCGCTCAGGGCGGCGAGGAGCGCGGTGGCCGCCTTCGGCCCGAGCCGCTCCAGGGCGCCCGCGGCCGCCCGCCAGACCGCCTCGTCGGCGTCGGAGAGCGCGGCCCGGGCCTTTGCCAGAGCGCCCGACCCACCGAGGGCCCCGAGCCCCTCGATCGCTCCGGCCCGCACCGCCGGCGACGGATCGTTCGCGAGCTCCTCGAGGAGCCCCTCGGCGCCGGCGGGGCGGAGGCGCCCCAGCGCCGAGAGCGCCGCGCCCAGCTCCTTGGGCTCCGCCTCCGGCGGGCGCAAGAACGGTGCGAGCTCGGGCTCCGACCCGTCCGCCCCGGGGGCCGGCCCGGTAGCCCGTGCCAGGACCGCGTTGAGGCGCCGCTCGTCGGCCGCGTCGATGCCGGAAAGCGGCGTCTCCGCGAGGCGCCCCCGGATCCAGCGCACCCTCGCGGCCGTCACCCGGGACTTCAGGGCGAGGGCCCGCTCTCGCACGGCGCTCGCGACCGCCGGGGCACGCAGGATCCCGGCCGCGCGCAGGGCGGCGATCCGGATGGCGGGGTCGGGCTCCTTCGCCGGGTCGAGGAGGGGGAGAAGGCGGGAGGCCACCTCCGCGTCGGGCGTTCGAAGGACCGCGAGCGCCGAGAGGGCCGCGACCGTGCCCGGCTTGCCCAGCCGAGCGAGGAGGGGCCGGACGGGGCACTCCGCCTCGCGCTCCCGGGTGGCGCGGGCCGCCCGCGCCGCCACCGAGGGATCGATCGAGCGCAGGGTCACCTCGCAGAGCGACGCCCCGACCTCGGGCGCTTGGGGGAGAAGGGCCAGGGCGTCGACCGCGGCGAAGGCGATGCGCCCCGGCCCCTGGGCCGCAGCCGCCGCCAGGGCGTCCGCCGCGGCCGGGTCGCCCAGCCGGCCCAGCGCCTCGGCCGCGGCCTCCGCCAGCCGGGCGTCGCCGTCCTCGAGGAGCCCCTCGAGGTTCTTCCGGGCCGAGAAGTCCCCCGCTTCCCCCAGACCGCGGGCGGCCGCCGCCAGGAGCTCGTGATCCGGGTTCCGGTTCGGGTCGACGAGGGGAAGAAGCCGCGTCACCGCTTCCGCCCGGGCGCTCGCGCCGATCTCCTCCGCCGCTCCGGCGCGGGCCGGTCCCTGCGAGCCGAGGGCGGCGAGGTTTCTTTCCCAGAGGGCCCGGGCCTCGAGTTCCACCGCCTCCCTTAGCGAGGTGCCGACCGACTGGAGCGCGTCGGCGATGGCCGCCCGGCCCGCGGGCGAGGCGCTTCCGTAGGCGGCGACGAGCGCGTCGCGGGTACGCGGCATCGAGGGGTGGGCGGCCAAGGCCTTGGCCGCGATGACCACCACCTCGGGGTCCGGGTCCCGCAGGGCCGCGGCCAGGGCATCGACCGCCGCCGGGCCCTCCCGGGAGCCGAAGGCCTCGGCCGCCGCCCGGCGCACGCGGGCGTCCGGGTCTCGCTGGGCGACGAGGAGCGCGGCCGTGCCGTCGGCGCCCCGGGCCGCGGCCCGTACCGCCTCCACCCGCTTCTCCGGATCCGGCGAGCGCAGGCCCGCGCCGCGGTCGCAGCCGAAGAGCGCGGGGAGCATCCCCATCACCACGAGAAACAGCCGTCGCACGGCGCACATGCTCGCCGGTCGCGCCGGCGGGCGCAAGCGCGGGCGGGGCGCCGCCCTCGTCACCGCCCGGGCCGGGCCCCTCGGGTCGAGCGGCCCCCTTCCTCGCTCCCCGGGACCTTCGGGGGCCCGTGTCCGTGGCGCCGGGCCGCCCGCGGCAGTCGGCTCGGGGGCGCGGGCGCCGCAGGGCGCGCCGGGCCGGGGGCGAGCCCGACCTGCTGCCGCATCGAGGTGACCTCCTTGGCCGAGAGCGGCCGGAACTCGCCCGGGCGCAGGCCCTCCACCGTCACCCCCGCGAACTCGGGCCGGAAGAGCCGCTGCACCGAGAGCCCCACCACCTCGCACAGCCGCTTCACGAGGTGGTAGCGCCCTTCCCCCACCACCAGGCGGATCCAGACGTTCCGCTCGGTCCGCTCGTGGACCGTTGCCTCGAGGGCCCGGGCCGAGCCGTCCTCGAGCTCGACCCCCGCCACCATCCGCGAGAGGGCCCGATCGTCCGGCTCGCCCTTCACCTTGACGAGGTAGACGCGTCGGTGTCCGTACCGCGGGTGCGCGAGCCTCTGGGCGAGCTCCCCGTCGTCCGTGAACAGCACCGCCCCCTCCGCGTCGTAGTCGAGCCGCCCGACCGGAAAGATCCGGGCCCGGACCGTGGCCAGGTATTGCTGGGCGGTGGGCCGGCCCTCCGGGTCCGAGGCGGTCGTGACGCAGCCGGGGGGCTTGTAGAGGAGGTAGTAGCTCTTCTGCTCGGGCGGAGAGACGAGCCTGCCGTCCACGGTGACGAGGTCGCGACCCGGGTCGACCCGGGTGCCGAGCTCGGTCACCACCCGGTCGTTCACCTTGACCCGCCCCGCGGTGATGAGGGCCTCGGACCGGCGCCTCGAGGCGACGCCCCCCGCCGCCAAGAACTTCTGGAGCCGCTCGCCGGTCACGGGCTCGCCTTCCCTCCCCCCGGCCCGACCTCGCCCCCCTCCCCGGGCCCGCTTCCGGCCTCCCTCGGCCCGAGCGCCGCCTCGGCGGCCCGCCCCTTCAGGTCGGCGTCGGCCATGGCCCGCTCGAGTTCCTCGAGGGCGGCATCGCCCCGGGCTCGGGCGGTCTCCAGGGCCGCCGCGGTCGCCGGATCGGCGAGCTCCTCGACGATCCCCGCGACCGT
>DATJVF010000157.1:0-9011 GCA_035501995.1 Anaeromyxobacteraceae bacterium | reverse complement strand
CGCTGTAACTGAGCGGCGAGATACGCTTGGATCTATCCAGACATAAGAGAACCTTCATCGCGTTCTTCCTCTCCCTCCGTCCGCTGGTCGCGCGGGGTCGGGCGCAGGAAGAGCCCGGGATCGTCCTCTCGGCGCCGCGGCGTGCCGAGACGCCGCTCCCGCCCCCGCCGGCGGGTACGAAGCCGGTGGCCCGCGACGCCAGCGGTCAGGACCTGGGTCCGGTCGCCCCCGGCGAGAACGACGTAGCGCTCGCCGACCGGGTGAAGGCCGTGCAGCGCAAGGGGTTCATCAAGCGCGGCCGCCTCGAGCTCGGCCTCTCCCTGCCGGGCAGCATCAACGACGCCTTCTACGAGAAGGTCGGGGTGGGCGGGAAGCTCGCCTACCACTTCGGCGAGAGCTTCGCCCTGGCGGCGCGCGGCGCGTACTACGCGCAAATCCGGTCCAGCCACGTCCGCGAGGGGAACCAGGCCTTCGAGAGCCAGCTCGTCAACAGCCAGCTCCTCGGCCAGGCCATGCTGGACGGGATCTGGTCGCCGGTCTACGGCAAGATCGCCTGGCTCGGCTCGCGCATCGTGACCTTCGACATGTACCTGCTGGCCGGCCTGGGCGGGGTCTGGAGCGCCACCAGCATCGCCCCGCGCGGCGAGGGCCCGCACATCGCCGCCGACCTCGGGACCGGGCTGCGCTTCTACCCGGCCAATTGGCTGGCGCTGGAGGGCGGGGTGATCGCCACCTTCTATCCGGACCAGGCCGTCACCTCGGTGCCGAGCACCATGCAGAAGGCGATCATGGCCCAGGTCGGCGTGAGCATCTTCTTCCCCACCTCCTTCCGGTACGTCTACCCATGACCTCGCGCAGCGCGGCCCTGCTCCTCGGCACGACGGCGCTCCTCGTCCTCGCCCCGGCCCTCGCCCGGGCGAGCGAGGCCGACGCCTTCGAGAACAAGGTGAAGCCGGTGTCGGGGCAGGTTTACGAGAAGGCCGGCAAGCTGGAGCTCACCCCGGCGTTCCAGCTCTCCATGAACGACGCCTTCTTCTCGAAGTACCTGGCGGGCGGCAAGCTCGCCTACCACCTGAGCGAGTACTTCTCGGTCGGGGTGAACGGCGTGTTCGCCTTGGCGAACAGCGCCACCGGGTCGACCAACGTCTGCCAGGGCAACGCCGGCTGCCAGCCCGCCCAACAGGTCCAGCTCTACCAGGTGCCGGGCTACCTCAAGTGGGTGGCCGGGGCCGAGGTGGCCTTCTCCCCCATCTACGGCAAGCTGAACCTGTTCGCCGAGAAGGCGGTCCACTTCGACCTCTCGGTGTTCGCCGGCGCCGACCTGGTCGGCTACCGCGACGTCCTCGCCGCCAGCGCCGTCCTGGGCGGCTCGCAGCCCTCGGACGCGAGCTCCATCGGCGGCCACCTGGGCCTCGGGGCGCGCATCTTCCTCGCCCGCTCGGTGGCGCTCTCCCTCGAGGTGAAGGACCTCTTCTACAAGGTGCAGGGCCTCAGCACCGCCAACCTGCAGGCCCAGCTCTTCGCCCAGGCCGGGCTGGCCTTCTTCGTCCCGCTCGGCTCCCGGAGCTCGCCGTGATCGCGGGGGATACGATGGTGAAGCGGCTGGCCTCGGTGCTCGCCCTGGCGCTCGCGGCGCTCGTCTACGCCGCCCCCGCCGCGGCCCAGCTCGGCATCGACCTCACCCCGGACGAGAAGGCCAGGGAGCCCGCCAAGAGGAAGCCCGGCGAGACGGCGGCCCCGCCCGCGCCCACCGCCGCCCCCCAGGCGCAGCCCTCGCCGGTCACCATGCCCGAGCTCGACCTCGGGGCCCGCAAGGGCGAGGGCGGCCGGCGGGTGGCCGAGGCCAACAAGGTGTTCGCCACCGGCGACTACGAGACCGCCGCCCTGGCCTACGACGCCGTCCTGCGCGACGCGGCGCTGGCCGAGGCCCACGACGAGGCGCGCTACCAGCTGGCCAAGAGCCTCTTCAAGCTCGGGCTCTACCACTCGTCGCTCGCCAAGCTCGACGAGATCCTCTCCAAGGGCCCGCAGGGCTCGAAGTACTTCTACAACGCCCTCGAGTGGCTGTTCCAGGTGGGCCAGAAGGTGAACGAGTCGGTCATCGTCGCGCAGGTGGCGCGCTACGCCGGCGCCACCTTCCCTCCCGGCTCGACCGACCGCATGAGCTACCTGCTCTCCCGCTACTCCTACGAGCGCGGCCAGGCCCTCGACGAGCTCGGCCGCGGGCCCGAGGCCCGCAAGGCCTACGAGGACGCGCGCCGGCTGGCGAGCCAGGTCCACGCCGAGGCCGGGCAGGCCCAGGCCCCGAGGGAAGGGGAGGAGGACCTCTACGCCCGGGCGCAATTCATCGAGGGGCTGGTCGACTACTCCGAGGGGTCCTCGCAGGCCGCGGTCGACGCCTTCAAGGAGGTGGTGCGGCTCACGAACCCCCGCCGGGCCCGGGCGGCCGACCCGCGGGTGCGCGAGATGGCCTTCCTCGAGCTCGCCCGTATCCACTACGAGCACAAGCAAAACCGCTACGCCATCTTCTACTACGACCGGATGCCGCGCGGGGGCGACAGCTGGCTCGAGGGGCTGTGGGAGGCCTCCTACGCCCACTACCGCATCGGCGACTACGAGAAGGCGCTCGGGAACCTGCTCACCCTGCAGTCGCCCTACTTCAAGGACGAGTGGTTCCCCGAGTCGTGGATCCTGAAGGCCATCATCTACTACGAGAACTGCCGCTACCCCGAGGCGCGCGCGATCCTCGACGAGTTCCGCGGCGCCTTCCAGGGCGTCTACGAGGAGATCGACCGGCTCACCGCCCAGAAGACCTCGCCGGCCAACTTCTACGACCTCTTCCAGGACGCGCAGAAGGGTTCGGGCCAGGGCGCCCACCCCTCCATGCGCCGCATCTTCAAGGTGGCCCTCGGCGACCGCAACGTGAAGCGGCTCAACGACTCCATCCTGGAGGTGGAGGCCGAGATGGACCAGGGCCTGCCGCAGCGGCGCGAGGCCTTCCGCGGCTCGGCGCTCGCGAAGGACCTCCGCGAGCGGCTCGCCTCCGAGAAGCGGCGCATGCTCGACGAGGCGGGCGCCCGGGCCCGCGCCAAGCTGGAGTACGAGCGCGACGCCCTGAAGGAGCTCCTGCAGGAGGCGCTCAGGATCAAGATCGAGGTGGCCCGCAAGGAGCGGGAGGCGCTCGAGACCTCGCTCACCCACGGCGGGCCGGTGGACGTCATCCGCGACTACCGCTACTCGGTGGCGGTCTCCGACGAGCACGTCTACTGGCCCTACGACGGCGAGTTCTGGCGCGACGAGCTCGGCACCTACACCTACACGCTCACCAAGGGGTGTCGCGACACCGGCGCGCGCTAGCGGGGCGTACACGTGCGAAAGTCCCTCCTAAGCCTCCTCCTCGCCGCCGGCGCCGCCCTGGCCGCGCGCCCGGCCGACGCCGTCCCGGCCGCGCGCGAGGCCGACCTCGGCAAGAAGCAGGTGAGTGCCCCCGACGCCTCGCTGGCCGGCTCGATCGAGGCGCGCGGCGCGAGCGCCGAGCCGGCCGGGCCGCGCCTGGACTTCGAGACCTTCCGCTACGCGGTGGAGGTGCAGGTCTCGGGCAAGCGGCGGGAGGAGATCTCCGACCTCGACCAGCTCATCAAGCTCGGCGGCTCGGAGAGCGAGATGCCGGCCTGGCTGTTCCGGGTGGCCGAGCTGCACTGGGAGGAGGCCCAGTACCTGTTCTTCGAGTCGAACCGCAGGGACGACGCGATCCTGGCCGCCAAGGGCGACCCCAGCCGCGTCGAGCGCCTCAAGGTCGAGAAGAGGGACCTCGACGAGCGCTCCAAGGCCGAGCAGGCCGAGGCCATCGCCCGCTACCGCGAGATCGCCCGCCGCTTTCCCCAGTACCCCCGCCTGGACGAGGTGGTGTTCTTCCTCGGCGAGAACCTGTGGAAGCAGAACCGCCGCCGGGAGGCCCTCGAGGCCTACAAGGTGCTCATCACCCGCTTCCCGAAGTCGAAGTTCGTCCCCGACGCCTGGATGGCCTTCGGGGAGCACTACTTCGACAGCGCCGAGAAGGGCGACCGCAAGGAGTCCCTCAAGAAGGCCCTGGAGAGCTACAAGCGCGCCGCCGCCTACCAGGAGTCGAGCGTCTACGGCTACGCCATCTACAAGCAGGCCTGGGTGCACTACAACCTGGGGGCCTTCGGCGAGGCGCTCGACCTGTTCCGGGCGGTCATCTTCTTCGGCGACCTGCCCACCTCGACGGTGGCGCCGGACAAGAAGCTGGCGCTGGCCCGCGAGGCCCGCAAGGACTACGTCCGCACCTACAGCCACGTGGGCGACCCGCGGGCGGCCTTCGACGACTTCGCGCGGGTGGGGGGCAAGGACGCCCGCGACATGCTGAAGAGCCTGGCCGGGCTGTACTTCGACGAGGGCAAGGACCACGACGCCATCCTGGTCTACCACGGGCTCATCGCCGCCGAGCCGGCCTCGCCGGAGGCGCCGCTCTTCCAGGGCCGCATCGTCACCTGCGCCGGCCGCATGGGGAAGAAGGACCTGGCGGTGCAGCAGGCGACGCGGTTCGTCGAGATGCTGAAGGAGTCCGAGAAGCGCGGCGGGGACGACAAGGCCAAGCAGTCCCTGGCCGACGCCCGCAAGGACGCCGAGAACACCCTGCGCACCCTGGCCGTCCAGTACCACGCCGAGTTCAAGAAGACCC
Source organism: Anaeromyxobacteraceae bacterium (assembly GCA_035501995.1). Classification (GTDB taxonomy): domain Bacteria; phylum Myxococcota; class Myxococcia; order Myxococcales; family Anaeromyxobacteraceae; genus Anaeromyxobacter_A. The sequence goes on along the minus strand of DATJVF010000157.1, from coordinate 4,309 downwards.
GCGAGGACGCGGTGGCGGCCCTGGCCGCCGAGCTCTACCGGCTGCACCTCGAGGTGTTCCCCGACTCCCGCTACGCCTACGAGATGCGCTTCTTCCACGCCGAGCTCCTCTACGCGCTCGAGAAGTTCGAGGAGGCGGGCGAGGAGTACACCCGGGTGGCGGAGATCGACATCCGCCGCCAGAAGGAGCCCGGGCCCGACGGCAAGCCCCAGGCGCCCGGCAAGTACCTGGCCGACGCGCTCGAGAGCGCGGTGCAGGCCTTCGATGTGGTGGCGAAGCGCGCCGAGTCGAGCGACAAGCGGCCGGCCGGGGAGGGCAAGGGGCGACTCGCCATCCCCAGGGAGAAGCAGAAGCTGGTCGACGCCTGCGAGCGCTATCTGGCCCACGCGCCCAAGGGCGACAAGCGGGTGGAGGTGGCCTACAAGGCGGCCAACGTCTACTACCGCTACAACGCCTTCCCGGAGGCGGTGAAGCTCTTCACCGAGATCGCCGAGGCCCACCCGACCCACGAGCTCGCCCGCTACGCCGCCAACCTGGCCCTCGACTGCCTGAACCTGCAGGGCGACTGGCGCGGCATGAACGCGCTCGCCCGCCGCTTCTGGGACGACCAGCCGCTCATGAGGGCCCAGCCCCCCCTGCGCGAGGACCTCGCCAAGGTGATCGAGCAGAGCGCCTTCAAGGTGGTGGAGGAACTCGAGCGCGCCGACCGACCGGTGGGGGCCGCCGAGGCCTACGTCGCCTTCGTCCGCGACTGGCCGGGCTCGAAGCTCGCCCCCACCGCCCTCTTCAACGCCTCGGTGGACCTCGTCAAGGCCGGCCGGCTCGAGCGCGCCATGAGCGTCCGCGATGAGCTCATGCAGCGCTACCCGAACGACCCGCTCGTCCCCAAGATCGTCTTCACGAACGCCCAGGACCGCGAGGCGGTGGCGGACTTCGCCCGGGCCGCCGACGACTACGAGCGCTACTTCCACGGCTGGCGGCACGCCACCCAGCCGGCCCCAGCGGCGGTGAAGAAGCCCGCCCGCGGCAAGCATCCCCCCCCGCCCCCCCCGAGCGGTGGCGACGCCGGTGGCTACGAGGAGGCGAAGGCCCGCGATGCGCTCTACAACGCCGGCGTCCTCCGGGAGGGCCTCGGCGAGTACGGCCGCGCCGAGGCCGACCGCACCGCCTTCGTGGAGAGCTGGCCCGAATCGAGCGAGGCGCCCAAGGTGTTCCTCTCGGTGGCCGACCTCTACCGCCTGGAGGGCCAGCCGGCCAAGGAGGAGAGGCAGCTCGAGGCCTACCAGGAGCGCTTCGCCAAGGACCCCACCGAGTGGCTCACCACCGAGGAGCGCATCGCGCGCCTGCACGGGAAGGCCGGCCAGGCGGCCCTCGAGCGGCGGGCCTACGAGGAGGCGCTCAAGTACTACCAGGCCCACAAGAGCCAGGTGGGCGAGCGCGCCCTCCCGGTGGTGGCCTGGGCCGAGTACCTGGCCCTCGAGCCCGCCTTCGAGACCTACGAGCGTATCGACTTCGCCGTCCCGGGGCGGCTCTCCCCGCCGCACCAGGTGAAGTGGCTGAAGGAGCGGCTGCAGCTCAAGGGGGCGAGGCTCCTCGAGCTGCAGAAGTCCTACACCGCGGTGGTGGAAAGGAAGCAGGCCGAGGCGGCGGTGTGCGCGCTCTACAAGATCGGCCTCGGCTACAAGCGCTTCGCCCAGGCCCTCCAGGCGGCGCCGCTGCCGCCGGAGATCCGGCACAACCAGGCCCTGGCCGAGGAGTACCGCAACCAGCTGCGCCAGCTCGCCGAGGCGCCCGAGAAGAAGTCGGTCGAGGCGCTCGAGTACGCCATGACCAAGTCGCGCGAGCTCGGCGTGTCGAACGAGTGCTCGAAGGCGGCCACCGAGGTCCTGGTCAACTACAAGCCCGACCTGTACGGGCCGCCGCCGGAGAAGACGCCAGCCCTGGCCCTGGGGGCCTCGGTGGCGCGCCCGGCCGGGCACGGGCTCGTGTCGACCCTCGTCCGGCCGGCCCCGGCCGAGACGAGCCCGGCGGCCGAGGCCGCGAGCGCCGCCCACCTGCCGCCCGGCGCCGCCCAGAAGACCGCCGCCGCCGCCCCGCGCCCGGTCGAGGGGCGCGACCCCGACCTCCCGCCCGAGGACGATCGCCCGGCCAAGGCGCCGCCCAAGCCGGCCGCGTCCCCGGTGACCGACGAGGACCTCCTGCCATGACGGCCCTCGTGAAGGGGTGGCTCCTCGTCCCCCTGGTGGCCCTCCTCGGCTGCGCCACCGGCGGCGGCGCGAGCCAGGTCGCCCCTGCCGCGCCGGCCCCCGCCGCCCCGCCCCCGGCGGCGGCGCCGGCGGCGAACGCCGCCCAGAGCGCCCCCGCGGGGGGAAAGCGCGAACTGTCGCCCCGGGCGCAACGGCTCTTCGACGAGGCGGTGGCGGCCTACGAGGAGCAGAAGCGCCTGAAGGTGCCCATCGACTGGGAGACCCTCGAGCACCGCTGGCGGGCGGTCACCGAGGCCGAGCCGGTCCCGGAGGCCTACTTCAACCTGGGCGTGGTGCTCGAGCACCGCCGCCAGAAGGACGAGGCCCGGGCCGCCTACCGGAAGGCCCTCGAGCTCAACCCCGGGTTCGGGGCGGCCGCGGTGAACCTGGCTCTCCTCGACGAGCCCGAGGACCCGCACCAGAGTGCGCTCTCCTTCGCCGAGCTCGCTCGCCGGTACCCCGACGACCCGCTCCCGCGCGAGCGCCTCTCGGCCCTCTACGAGGCCACCGGCCAGCACGACGAGGCCTGGCGCCTCGGCCGCGAGGCCCTCATGCGCGATCCGCGCTCGGTGGGGGCCTACAAGGTGCTCATGCACGCGGCCCTCGACGGCGGCCACCCCGACCTCGCCCTCCTCCTCGCCGTCAAGGCCCGCAAGCTCGACGAGTCCGACCCGGAGCTGGTCGGCTTCGTGGGCGACGTCCGCTACCGCCAGAAGGACGAGGTGGGCGCGGTGGCGCAGTGGAGGAAGGCGGTGGCGCTGAAGGACGACTACCTGCCGGCGCGCTACGCGCTCCTCGCGGTGGCGGTGGGCCACCAGCACTGGGAGGGGGTGGCCGAGCAGGCGCGGGCGATCCTGAAGGTCCGGCCGGACGACGCGCACGTCGAGCTCGCCCTGGGCGTCGCCTACCGCCACCTCGGGCAGGTGGACCAGGCGCTCACGGCCTACGACGACGCCGAGAGGCTCTCCGGCGACCGGATCCCCGAGGTCCACCTCGCCCGCGGGGTGGCCCTCATGAAGGGCAAGGAACAGTGCGAGCCCGCGATCGGCGAGCTCAAGAAGTACCTGGTCCAGGCCGGCCCGGCGGCCGCCACCGAGGGGCCGGCCATGAGGCTCATCCAGGAGTGCACGCAGATCGAGGCCGCCGGGCGGGCCGCCGAGGAGGCCGCCCGGGAGATGAAGGCCGAGCAGGAGGAGGCGGCGCGGAAGAAGGCCGCCGCGAGCGGGGAGGCCGCACCGCCCGCGGCTGCGCCGGAGAGTGAGGGGCGAGTCGCCCCTACAAGGTGAGTGGTTGGGCGCGCCGGCCTTCTTTCTCGGGCCCGACGCGGAGTGCTAAGCTTTCCACGGGAAGCGAGGGAGCTAAAAGGCATGCGAAGGCTCTTCCTGCTGGCGGTGATCCTGGGGCCCCTGGCCGCGTCCGGCCAGGAGAAGAAGCCCGAGCCTCGCATCGAGTACGAGAAGAAGACGGTCATCAACTTCGACGACGACACCATCCAGGGTGACCTCACCCGTCCCGACGGCGAGTACGTCGAGGCCCGCAAGCGGGTGACCCACTCCAACCTCATCAAGATCCGGGAAGACTGGCGGGACAAGGTGAAGCAGGCCGCCGGAGAGATGTGAAACCGACCGATGGCGCCTCCCGTCACAGTCAAGGTCTACCGCGGCGACGAGCTCGTCCGCACCGAGCACTTCACCCGCGACATCATCAAGATCGGTCGGCTCGCCTCGGCCCACCTGTGCCTCGACGACGACCGCATCTCGCGCATCCACTCGGTGCTCGAGGTGGCGCCGGACGGCGTCGTCTCCATCATCGACATGGGGAGCGCCGAGGGCACCTTCGTGAACGGCCGCCGCGTCTCCAAGGGGCCGGTGCGGGCCGGCGACGAGATCAAGCTCGGCGGCCTGCGGCTGGTGCTCGAGGGCTCGGAGGAGGCCCTCCGCCCGGCGAGCGCCCCCGAGGGCGGCCCGGCCGACGACGCTAAGGCGGCGCCGCGCGAGGCGGCTCGCACCCCTTTGAACGGGCACGCCGCGAGGGCGGCGGCCCCGGCCGAGGCGCCCGCGAGA
>DATJVF010000156.1:0-4701 GCA_035501995.1 Anaeromyxobacteraceae bacterium | reverse complement strand
CCCGGCCCTGGAGAGCGCGCACGCCGTGGCGGCTGCGAGGAAGCTCGCCCGCCGCCTCGGGAGAAAGGGCCTCCTCCTCCTCAACATCTCGGGCCGCGGCGACAAGGACGTCGAGCAGGTGCGCCGGGCGCTTTCGGCCGGGGGGACCGCGTCCCGCGGGGCGAGGCGCCCCTCCCCGGCCCTTTGGGCGAGGTCCCGTTGAGCCCGCCCCGCCCGAGCCCTCCGGCCCCCGACCGCCTGGCCTCCCTCTTCGCCGCCGCCCGCGCGCGCGGCGAGGCCGCCCTCGTCACCTACCTCATGGCCGGCGACCCCGACCTCGCGACCTCGCGGGCCGCCGCGCTCGCCTGCGCCGAGGCGGGCGCCGACCTCATCGAGATCGGCATGCCGTTCTCGGACCCCATCGCCGACGGGCCCACCCTGCAGCGCGCCGCCGAGCGGTCGCTCTTGGCCGGGACCCGCCTCGCCGACGCCCTCGCGCTCGCCTCCCACCTGCGGGCGCGCACCGAGGCCGGCCTGGCGCTCATGGGCTACCTGAACCCGCTGCTCTCCTACGGGCTCGAGCGCTTCGTCGGCGACGCCGCCCGCGCCGGGGTCGACGCCCTCATCCTGCCCGACCTCCCGCCCGAGGAGGCCGAAGAGCTCCTCGCCTTCTGTCGACCGGTGGGCCTGCGGACGGTGTTCCTCGTCGCCCCCACCTCGACCGAGGAGCGCCGCCGCGCCGCCGCGGCCGCCGCCACCGGCTTCCTCTACTTCGTCTCGGTGACCGGGGTCACCGGGGCGCGCCGGGCCCTGCCCGCCGACCTCTCCCTGAACCTGAAGGCGCTGCGGGCCGCCTCGTCGCTCCCGCTGGTGGTGGGGTTCGGGATCTCCACGCCGCCCCAGGCGAGGGCGGTGGCCCGCCTCGCCGACGGCGTGGTGGTCGGGAGCGCCCTCGTCGCCCGCCTGGCCGAGGGCGGCTCGCGCGCGGCCCGGGTGGCGCGCGTGCGTCGCTTCGTCGGCCGCCTCAAGCGGGCCATGCGGCGCTGAGGCGGCGCCCGGAATCCTAGGAGAGGGGGCGCCCGAGGGCGCCGGCGATCACCTTCACCTGCCGCATGAGCTCGGCGAACTCGGGGATGGCGAGCGACTGGTGGCCGTCCGAGAGGGCCCTCTCCGGACAGGGGTGGACCTCGACGATGAGGCCGTCCGCCCCGGCCGCGATCCCGGCCCGGGCCATGGCCGCCACGTGCCGGCGCAGCCCGATGCCGTGCGAGGGGTCGACCACCACCGGCAGGTGGGTGAGCGCCTTCAGCACCGGCACCGCGTTCAGGTCGAGGGTGTTGCGGGTCATGGTCTCGAAGGTGCGGATGCCCCGCTCGCACAGCGCGACCTGGTAGTTGCCGCCGGCGAGGATGTACTCCGCCGCCATGAGCAGCTCCTTGATGGTAGCCGAGGGGCCGCGCTTCAGGAGGACCGGCCTCTTCGAGGCCCCGAGCCGGCGCAGGAGCGCGTAGTTCTGCATGTTGCGGGCCCCGACCTGCAGGACGTCGGCGTAGTCCGCGCAGGCGTCGAGGTCGTTCGGGTCCATGACCTCGGTCACGACCTTGAGGCCGGTCGCCTCGCGGGCCAGGGCGAGCAGCCTCAGGCCCTCCTCGCCGAGCCCCTGGAATTCGTAGGGGCTGGTGCGCGGCTTGTAGGCCCCTCCCCGCAGGAAGGCGGCCCCGTGGCTCTTCACCGCCCTCGCCACCTCCAGGATCTGGTCGCGCGACTCGACCGAGCAGGGGCCGGCCACCACCGCCACCCCCGGCCCGCCCAGTCGGGCCCCCCCCACCTCGAGGACCGTGTCCTCCTCCTTCACCTCGCGCGAGACGAGCTTGAAGGGCTGGGAGACCCGGATGGCGTCGGCCACCCCCGGCATGGAGACGAACAGCTCCGCCTCGAGCGCGCCCTGGTTGCCGGTGATCCCGATGGCTACCCGCTGGGCGCCCGGGATGGCGTGCGGGGTGAGGCCGAGGGCGCGGATGCGCTCCTCCACCGCCTCGATCTCCTCGGGCGAGGCGTTGGGCTTCATGACGACCAGCATCCCTGGAGTCCTCCCGCGAGGCCCTGAGGCGCTCGCACCCCCCCGCCCGGCGAGGGCCACGCGAAGGAAGGTGAGTCTACCTTCGGGCGCCGGCTGGTTTGAACCGCGTCTTGGGGCCCGGCCTTTTCGGCCCCCGGGGCCCTGGCCCTTAGGGGCGCTGGCGCTGGTCCCCGGCCGGGCGTCCCCCGCCGCCGGGTCCGCCGGCCGGCTGAGGCCGGGTCCCCGATGGCCCAGCCTCTGGGCTAATGATCCAGATCAGGTCCTGCCAGCCGCTCGCCTAAAGGCGCGCCCCGCGGTGCTACACTCGACCCGTGGCGCGCAACCGTCGCTGGGACTACCTGTACGATCGGCAGAAGCAGCCGGTGAAGGAGTACATCGAGGCGCGCTTCGCCGAGGAGCTCGCGAGCGACCTCGCCAGCTGGCCGCCGCCCTTCGAGACCTGGGTCTCCGACGAGCTCCGCAAGCGCTACGCCATCGGGCTCTCGCAGAGGCCGCGCGTGGAGGTGCTCCGCTTCGCGCTCCACGTGGCGAGGCTCGACCTCAAGCTGGACTTCGAGGCCATCGACCGGCTCATGGGCCACGAGACGCAGCGCCACTGGCAGACGCCGGCCGAGGCCGCCGCCGGCCACCTGCTCGTCCGCTACGTCACCGAGAAGTGCCTGGCCCTGAAGGAGTGGGCCGAGGGCGCCCAGCTCAAGCGCGACGACCTGGTCCAGGTGGTCGAGCAGGTCGAGAAGCGGCTGTTCCTCGTCACCCCCTCCTGACTCGCCACGCCTACTTCGGCGACTCGCGCGGGACCTTCTCCCAGTCGGAGAGGAACCTCTTCAGCCCGGCGTCGGTGAGGGGGTGCTTCACGAGCTGCCCGATGACGGAGAAGGGGATGGTGGCGACGTCGGCGCCCAGCCTGGCCGCCTCGAGGACGTGGACCGGGTGGCGCACGCTCGCCACCAGCACCTTGGTGGTGAAGTCGTAGTTCCGGAAGATCTCGACGATCTGGGCGATGACGGCCATGCCGTCCTCCGAGATGTCGTCGAGGCGACCCACGAACGGCGAGACGTAGGTGGCGCCCGCCTTGGCGGCGAGCAGGGCCTGCACCGGGGTGAAGCACAGGGTGACGTTGGTGCGGATGCCCTCGATGGTGAGATCGCGCACCGCGCGCAGGCCCTCGACGATGAGCGGCAGCTTCACCACCACGTTCTCGGCCACCTTGGCGTACTGGCGCGCCTCGGCCATCATCGCCTCGTACTCGACCGCGGTCACCTCGGCGGAGACCGGGCCGTGGACGAGCGCGGTGATCTCCTTCAGGACCTCGGAGAACTTGCGGCCGGTCTTGGCCACGAGCGAGGGGTTGGTGGTCACCCCGTCGCACAGCCCCATGGCGAGGGCCTTCTTGATCTCTCCCACCTCCGCCGAATCGATGAAGAACTGCATGTCGCTCCTCCCCGGCCCTGGTCCTCGGGCCGCCCCGGACGGCTTTAGTCCCGGCCGCCCTTTGTGATAAACGGGGCCCCGACGCATGGCCACCCGGAAGACCGCTCGCCTGGTGAGGCTTCCCCGGCGCGAGAAGGCGCAGCGGCGCACGCGCGACCTCGTCGCCTACGGGAGGTCGGTGGTGGCGGCCGAGGCGGCGGCGCTCGGCCGCCTGGCCCTCGACGCGAGCTTCGCCACCGCGGTGGAGTGGATCCTCGCCTGCCGCGGGCGGGTGGTGGTGACCGGGATGGGCAAGCCCGGCTTCGTCGCCCAGAAGCTCAGCTCGACCCTGGCCTCGACCGGGACGCCCTCGCACTACCTGCACCCGGCCGAGGCGGCCCACGGCGACCTCGGGCGGGTGGCGCGGGAGGACCTCGTCCTCGCGCTCTCCAACTCGGGCGAGACCGAGGAGGTCCTTCGCCTCATCCCGGCGCTCCGGAAGATCGGGGCGCGCCTGGTGGCCTTCACCCGCGACCAGCAGAGCCCGCTCGCCCGCGGCGCCGACCTGGTGGTGGCCCTGGGAGCCATCGAGGAGGCCTGCCCGATGGGCCTCGCCCCGACCGCCTCCACCGCGGCGCTGCTCGCCCTCTGCGACGCCCTCGCCATGACGGTCCTGCGCAACCGGCCCTTCGACCGCGAGGCCTACGCGCTCTACCACCCGGGAGGCAAGCTGGGCCGCGGGCTCATGAAGGTGCGGGACGTCATGCGCTCGGGCGAGGCGAACCCCCTGGTGTCCGAGGAGGCGCCCCTCGCGCGCGCGGTGGCGGTCATGACCAGGACGCGCGGGCGCCCGGGGGCCTGCACGGTGGTGGACCGCCGCGGGCGGCTCTCGGGCGTCTTCACCGACGGCGACCTGCGCCGCCTGGTGGAGAAGGGTCAGGTGCGCCCGCAGGCTCCCATCGGCGAGTTCATGTCCCCCGACCCGCGCACGGTGCGCCCCGACGCGCTGGTGGCCGACGCGGCCCGGGTCCTGCGCGAGGCCCACATCGACCAGGTCCCGGTCGTCGACGGGGAAGGCCGGCCGGTGGGCCTGCTCGACGTGCAGGACCTCCTCGCCGCCCGCGTGCTGTGAGATGCCCGAGAGGGCCGAGCAAGCGCTTTCATGGGTGCGCCTAACGCGAGGATGGGGGACGGACGGCTTGCGCCGCTTCGCCACGAAAGCAGCCGGCGAT
>DATJVF010000155.1:0-2252 GCA_035501995.1 Anaeromyxobacteraceae bacterium | reverse complement strand
GGCGGCCTCGGCCTCGCGGATGGCCGCCTCCATGTCCTCCACCAGGACGCCGAGGTGCTGGACCCCGTAGCCGTGGGCCCGGATGAAATCCTGGTAGACGGTGTCCCCCGCCTTGTGCTCGATGAGCTCGATCCGGGTGGGCCCGAAGTAGGAAAGCGCGACCCGCATCGCGTAGTCCGCCGGCTGACCGCGGCGGTTCATGCGCTTCACGAAGGGCTTCGCGTAGGTGTAGAAGTGCCAGGGCCCGATCCCGAAGAGCTTCCAGTAGTTCTCCACCGTCCTCTCGAGGTTCTCCACCACGAAGGCGATCTGCGCCACGCCCTGGTCGAGGAACGACAGCTTCTTGCGCCCGTCTGCCACGAGAGCCTCCGCCGAAGGGTGAAGCGCTCCCAGAGGTAACACAGACCACGACGGCCGCCCGTTCCCCCTTCGGGGTCGAGCCTTTCGGAAGGTCGCCGGCGCCACCGTCGCGAACCCGTGGGCGACGGCGCCGCAGCGCTCGAGGAGCGAGCGCCTTTGAGCTGAAACCACAAAGCCAGCGGACTCCTCGGGCTGCCACCTCGTCCCGCCGCCGCGTTGGCCAGGGAGCGGTCCCCTCAGGGCCCGGGGGCCCCGAGCCCGTAGGCACGCTCCAGGATCTCGTCTGCGCCGAGGCCCGATCGCTTGGCCCATTCCACGTCGAGCCCCTCGCCGTGGCCTACGCCGCGCCCCTCGAAGAGCACCCGCCCGTTCGCGACCCGTGCTCCATTTGGGCACGAGGGCAGCTTGAGCGGCCCCCGCAGCGCCTCGCAGGGCAGCGCGCGCTCCTCTTCCCAGAGGTCCTTCCCGTCGGTCGAGCTCGCGAGGAACAGGACCCGGCCGCCGGCGAAGCGGTAGGCCCGCGCCTGCCGGCCGAGCACGGCCTCCACGGCCTCGACGCTGCGTTCCTCGTGCCAGGGCTCGTCCCCCCCGCGGGCGAAGGGCAGCCAGCGAAGGGCGCCCAGGGGCGCGGCGAGCGCCCGGCGGTCCTCGCTCAAGGGGGCCGGGGTGCCCTGAAAGACCTGGCAGTGGGTGGTGTCGCAGACCGCCCGTCCACGGTGGGGAGAGTGGCGAGCGTTGCAGTCGGCGACGCGGGCGAGGGCCACGCGGGCTTCACCCTTGAGGGAGGCGTCCTCGGCGGCGGCGACCCCCGCCGCGTAGAGCAAGCGGGTGGTCCGGAACACGAGGTCCGAGCCGCGACGCGCCTTCATCTCCCTCGCGGTCCCCGGCGAGGCGGCGAGCAGGGACGGGGCCGGGTCGAGGCTGAAGACGCCCGCATAGGGCCGCGGGACCCATGCGCCCGGCAGGCGGACCAGCCACGGTCCCCCGGCGCAGGCGAGCGGCCCCGCCCGCGACCGCTCGAGGAGCGGCACCTCGAGGTCCTCGAGCAAGACGGGCCCCGAAGGCGCGAGGGCGAATCCGTGGCCCGGACATCGTGCGCGGACCTCGCCCGCCGCGACGAGGCCGAACACCTGGACGCGGGCCGCGGCCCTCGCTGGCGCGCGGGCCTCTCCGAGCGCGCCCGCGAGGAGGTGGGCGAAGGCGCGGGGCGGCATGCCGGCGCGGGCCATCACCACCACCACGTCGTCGTCGACGGCGGCGATCCAGCCGAGCCGGGGATTCGCCTCGGGGTCGAGAACGGTACCGGTCTTGAGGGCCACGCCGCGGAGCGCATCCGAGGCGCCCAGGCGGGAGAGGGTCCCTTCGCGCGCGTTGCGGGAGAGGACGTCGAGCAGGTCCGGCCGGGCCTCGGCGAGGAGGCGGTAGGCCTGCGCCAGTCCGAGCGCTGAGATGTGCAGCCTGGGACGGACGCCGATCGCCTCGCTCGCGTCGGAGGGCAACCCGGACAGCCCGAGCTCGAGGAGCGCCGGCCCCCAGCGGCCGAAGGTGACGACGCCCGCATCCTCGGCCGCCCATGCCAGGAACCAGCCGTTGCAGGAGCGCAGGAGGGCCTGGGCCGCATCCATCCGGCCGGGCATCGCCTCGCCGCAGCGCCAGGCGGGATCGCCACGGTCGGGGGCCAGGACCGGCGTCTCGCCCTCGGCGCCGGCGACGAGGAACGGCTTCAGGGTCGAGCCGAACGGCAGGGGCAGCCTGACGGCCCCCTCCGCCTTCAGCACTTCCCCGGAGTGGCGGGAGACGACCACCAGGGCGTCTGCTGCCGGCGCCCGGTCACTCGCGAGTTCCTCGGGCCTGAGCAGCTCCCAGCGCGTTCCCGCCTCGCAGGCCGCGAG
>DATJVF010000154.1:0-2104 GCA_035501995.1 Anaeromyxobacteraceae bacterium | reverse complement strand
CCCGTTCCTCATGGCCTTCGACCTCTTCGCGACGGCCGTGATCGGCCTCGCCCTCGTGGCCTGGCTGCTCGAGGGAGAGCGCGAGCGGCAGGTTCGGGCGGCGGAGCTCGCGCGTCGGCGCGAGAGGGCGCAGGCCTGCGTCTACCGCATCTCGGAGGCGGCGCGGTCGGTGTGGGACCTCGAGGAGCTGTTCCGCTCGATCCACGCGAGCCTGGGCGACGTCCTCCCGGCCCGGAACTTCTACATCGCCCTTCACGACCCGGCCTCGGGCCTCCTGAGCTTCCCCTACTTCGCCGACGAGCGCGACCCCGCGCCCGCACCCAAGCCGCTCGGGCGGGGCCTCACCGAATTCGTGCTCCGCAGCCGGCAGCCGCTCCTCGCCACGCCGGAGGTGTTCCGCGAGCTCATGCGTCGGGGCGAGGTGGAGCTCATCCAGAGCGACTCGGTAGACTGGCTGGGGGCGCCGCTCCTCGCCCGGGGCGAGACGATCGGCGTGGCGGCGATCCAGACCTACGACCCGGCGGTGCGCCTGGGGCCGGAGGAGAGGGACCTCTTCGTCTTCGTCTCCGGGCAGATCGCGGCCGCGATCGAGGCCAAGCGGGCGGAGGACGCCCTCCGGCAGAGCGAGGCCCGGCTCCGCGTGGCCATCCAGCAGGTCCCGGCCGTGCTGTGGACGACCGACGAGGAGCTGCGCTTCACGTCCTCGCTCGGGGCGGGGCTCTCCGCCCTCGGCCTCGCCCCGAACCAGCTGGTGGGCCTCTCGCTCGACCAGTACCTGGCCGGGGACAGCATGGCCCTCGAGCGGGGCCTCGAGCGGCACCGTCTGGCCTTGCGGGGCGAGTCGATGGGCTACGAGTACGAGATGGAGGGCCGCGCCTTCATGGCGCACGTCGAGCCGCTCCGGGACGCGGCCGGCGCCATCCGGGGCACGGTCGGGATCGCGGTCGACGTCACGGACCTGAGGAGGACCGACCGGGCGCTGCGCGAGTCCGAGGCCCGGCTGCGCCAGGTCATCAACCTCGTGCCGCACTTCATCTTCGCGAAGGACGAGGAGGGACGCTTCCTCCTCGCGAACCGCGCCGTGGCCGACGCCTACGGCACCACCGTGGACCGCCTGATCGGGCATACCGACTCGGAGTACACGAGGTCCGAGGAGGAGGCGCGCCACTTCCGCGAGGACGACCTCCGGGTGATGCGGAGCGGCGACCGGAAGGTCGTCCCCGAGGAGCCGATCACCGATGCGCGCGGCCGGGTGCGCTGGCTGCAGACGACCAAGATCCCGTTCGCCTTCTCCGGCACCGGCCGGCCGGCGGTGCTCGGGGTCTCGATCGACATCACGGAGAGGAAGGCGGCCGAGGAGGCGCTGCGGCGGGCGGCCAAGGAGGAGAGCCTCTCCGTGCTCGCCGGCGGGGTGGCCCACGACTTCAACAACCTCCTCGCCGCGATCCTCGGTCACGCCTCGCTCGCCTTGAAGCAGCTCCCCGAGGCGAACCCCGCCCGGCGCCACGTCGAGAAGGCGGCGAGCGCGGTGGAGCGGGCGGCCGACCTCACCCGCCAGATGCTCGCCTACTCCGGGCGGGGCCACTTCGTGATCCGGCCCACCGACGTCAACGCACTGGCCCGGGAGAACCTGCCCCTGCTCGAGGTGGCGGTCCCGAAGGCCGTCCGCCTCGAAGCGCAGCTCGCCCCCGACCTGCCGATGGTGGACGCGGACGTGGGCCAGGTCCAGCAGGTGCTCATGAACCTCGTCATCAACGCCGCCGAGGCCATCGGGGAGCGGGGCGGCACGGTCACCCTCGCCACGGAGGTGCGCGACGTGACCGCCACCGACCACCGGCTGTGGCGCGCGAGCGGGCAGCCGCTCGCTCCGGGCCGCTACGTCGCGCTCGAGGTCCGCGACGACGGGCCGGGCATGGACGCCGAAACCGTGGACCGGATCTTCGAGCCGTTCTTCACGACCAAGTTCACCGGGCGCGGCCTCGGGCTCGCCGCCGTGCTCGGCGTGGTGAGGGGGCACCGGGGCGCGCTGAGCGTCGAGAGCGCGCCCGGGCGGGGAACCGTCTTCCGCATCCTGTTCACGCCGAGCGCGCAGACGGCCCCGGCC
>DATJVF010000153.1:0-3838 GCA_035501995.1 Anaeromyxobacteraceae bacterium | reverse complement strand
AGGTGGACCTCGGGGCGGGCGCGGCCGGCGCGGTGGTGGTGGGCGCCGACCGCAGCCACGAGTACGTCACCGAGAACGCGGACTACCGCAGCTAAGGGCCTGAAGCGGAGGGAGGAGCCATGCGGGTGGTGGTGGCCGGTGCCGGAGGGGTGGGAGCGCTCCTCGGAGGGCTCCTCGCCAAGGCCGGGGAGGAGGTGGGCTTTCTCTCCCGCGGCGCGCAGCTGCGCGCGCTTCGCGAGGGCGGGCTCACGGTCGACAGTCCGCGCGGGCGCTTCCACCTCCCGGCGGTGGAGGCGGCCGACGATCCGGCCCGCCTCGGCCGGGCGGAGGTGGTCCTCGTCTCGGTGAAGAGCTGGCAGGTGGAGGAGCTCGCGCCGCGCCTCGCGCCGCTCATCCTCCCGGACGGCTTCGCGGTGCCGCTCGAGAACGGTGTGGAGGCATGGGAGATCCTCGCCCGGGCGCTCGGCGCGGAGAGGGTGGTGGGGGGGCTCTGCCACCTGTTCTCGTTCCTCGAGGGGCCCGGCCGCGTGAAGCACACCGGCGAGAGGCTGGAGGTGACCCTCGGCGAGCGCCGGGGCGGCTCGAGCCCGCGGGTGGAGTCGTTCGCGCGGCGCCTGCGCGCCGCCCGCATCGACGCGGTGGTCTCTGAGGACATCGAGGCGGCGCTCTGGAAGAAGTTCGCCTTCATCGCCCCCTTCGGCGGCGTGGGGGCGGTCACCCGCGCCCCGGTCGGCGAGCTGCGGGCGATGCCCGAGACCCGCGCCCTCTTGCGGTCGGCCATCGACGAGGTGGTGGCGGTCGCGAGAGCGCGCGGGGTGCAGCTCCCGGCCGACACCGCGAGCGGCGTCCTCGCGATGATCGACGCGCTCTCCCCGGAGACGACCGCCTCCATGCAGCGCGACCTCATGGCGGGCCGCCCCTCCGAGCTCGCCGACCAGAACGGCGCGGTGGTGCGCCTCGGCGCCGCGCTCGGGGTGCCGGTCCCCGCGAACGCCTTCCTCCTCGCCGCCCTCGTCCCCCAGGAGCGGGCGGCGCGCCGATCGCAAGCGCGCCCTCCCGGCTAGAGCCCCAGGGGTCCTTCCTCCCTCGCGCCCTGACCCGGTGGGTCTCTGTAGACCCCTATCTCGAGCTCATGACCCTCCAGGGGTTCAAGATCGTCAAGAGGCGGTAATCATTCCAGTAATACCTGGTCACCGGATCCTGGTACACCGCTCGGCTTCCGGCACGCGGCGTGCCTACACGTACGAAAGGTGCTGGGTCAAGAAGACAGAGTGCCCTTGGCTCCGGCGAACGAGCCGCGCCGGTTCGACCTCGCCTTCGCGAGCCTGCCCGAGCCCATCCTGCTGCTCGACGCCACCGGCCGCCTGGAGAGCGCCAACGCCGCAGCCCTGGACCTCCTCGGCGGCGGGCTGGCCGAGGCGGCCCGGAGCGGGGTGCCGGCGGAGGTGGCGCTGCCCTGGCTCGGCCCGGCAGTCGAGCGGGTGGTCGACGGCGCGGACGCGGCCGGGCTGGAGGTGGAGGTCCTCGCCGCGGGAGGTCCCCGGCAGATCGCCGTCAGGCTCCGCCGCTACGGCGATCGCGAGCTCCCGCTGCGCGGGGTGGTGGTGGTCCTCGAGGACCTCAACGAGCGGCGGGCGCGCGAGGTGCGGCAGCGCTCGGCCGAGCGCATGAGCGCGCTCGGCACGCTCGCGGCGGGGCTGGCCCACGAGGTGAACAGCCCGCTCGCCTGCGTGGTGGCCGGGCTCAGCTTCGTGGAGGCCGAGCACGAGCGGCTCTCGGCGAGCCTCGCCCCGGCCGAGCTCTCCGAGGCGAAGCTCGCGCTCGAGGAGGCGCGCGACGCGGCGCTGCGGGTCGGACGCATCGTGCGCTCCCTGCAGAACTTCGGGCAGCCCGCCTTCCCGTTCCTCGAGGAGGTGGAGCTCTCGCAGGCGCTCGGCAAGGCGCTGCGCCTCGCCGAGCCCGCCCTCGTCGGCCGTGCCGGCCTCACCCTCGAGTTCGTGGCGCGGCCGCGGGTGTGGGCGAACGAGCCGCTGCTCGTCGAGCTCCTCCTCGCCCTCGTCACCCACGCCGCCAAGGCCTTCTCGGGCGACGCCCGCGGGAACGCCCTCGCCATCACGGTGAGCGCCGAGGGTCACGAGGCCTCGGTCACGCTCGGCGAACACTCCCTCGGGCGCGAGGAGGGGGGGGCCTTCGATCCGGCGCTCGGCCCGGCGCTCTCGGGATCGGGCCTCTCGATGAGTCGCGGCATCGTGGTCGCGCTCGGCGGGACCCTCGCGCTCCGCACCGAGCCGGGCGGCTCGAGCGCCACCGTCAAACTCCCACGATCAGACTAGCCATAAGGAGGAGGTCACCGCCCGGCGGCCAGGCCCCTCGATCCGGCGCCCCGGTTGTGTCACAACCCTCCCATGCTCCGCGACATCGTCGAGATCGACGAGGCGAAGTGCGACGGCTGCGGCGAGTGCATCCCGTCCTGTGCCGAGGGCGCGCTCTACCTCGAGGGCGGGAAGCTCAGGCTCAAGTCCGATGCGCTCTGCGACGGGCTCGGCGCCTGCCTCGGCGCCTGCCACCTTGGCGCCCTGCGGGTGGTGAGGCGGGAGGCGGTCGGCTTCGACGAGGTCAAGGCGGCGACTCAGGCCGCCCGCCCGCGGCTCAAGGTGGCGGCCGCGGACCCGGCGCCCGAGGGCGAGGGTTGCCCGGGGGCGCGCCCCCGCACGTTCGTCGTCGCCCCCCCGCCCGCGCGGCCGAGGCTGTCGGTGGTCTCGGAGGTCCCGACCCCGGCCGCGGTCGCGCCGGTCGGGGGGAGCCGGCTCGGCCAGTGGCCGGTGCAGCTCCACCTCGTGCCCCCCACCGCGCTCTACCTCCGGGGGGCGGACCTGCTCATCGCCGCGGACTGCGTCCCCTTCGCCTACGCCCGCTTCCACGACGACTTCCTCGACGGCCGCCGGGTCCTGGTGGGCTGCCCCAAGCTCGACGATCTATCGGCTTACGCCGAGAAGCTCGCCGCGCTCTTCCGGCACGCCGAGCCGCGCAGCGTGACGGTGGTGAAGATGGAGGTCCCCTGCTGCAGCGGCATCGCGGTGGCGACGCGGCGCGCCCTCGACGACTCGGAGTGGCCCGCGCCGCTCGAGGTGGTCACGGTGGGCCTCTCGGGCGAGGTCCTCGAGCGTCGCGACCTGTAGCCGGCGGCCGGGCCCTATCCCGCCAGGCCGAGGTTGTGCTCGACCTCGGAAGAGCCCACCCGCGGTGGCGCGCCCGTGCGCCGCCCTTCGGTCGAAAGGCCGCGCGCGCTCGCCTGGCGCAGGTACTCGTAGCGGTCCTGCTCGAGCGCCGCCAAGAGGCCGTGGGCGATCCGGGCCAGGCCCTCCTGCTCGGCGACGGCGCCGTCGGCGGCCTGCCGCTCGGCGCGCGCCACCCGCTCCTGCAGCCCCTGCAGGCGGCGCAGGGCGGCGCCCCGCTCGGCCTCGAGCCGGGCGAGCACCCCCTGCGCCTCGGTGGCGACGGCGGAGAGCCGCGAGAGCTCGGCGTACGACCGGTAGTGGAACTCGTGCCAGGCGCGGACCGCCTCGAGGGCCCGCGTCCGCTCCCGCTCGAGGCCTCGCCCGAGCCGCACCAGGAGGGCGGCCGAGAGCGGGAGGGCCAGGGCGAGCAGGAACAGGGTGGCCCGGCCGAAGGCGGCTCCCGCCCCGCGGGCGAGGGCCGGCGGTCCCCCGACGCTGGCGGCGAGGCCCACCGCCAGGAGGCTCGACCCCGCCGAGAGGAGGAGGGCCCAGGGCCCCCGACGCGCCTTTCCGGGCGCGGCCAGCGCCTCGCTCGCCCTGGCGAGCGCCCGCGCGGCGAG
>DATJVF010000152.1:0-2086 GCA_035501995.1 Anaeromyxobacteraceae bacterium | reverse complement strand
CCCGTCACGTTTCCATGGAGCCCGCCACTACATAGAAGACCAGGAGGGACGTCATGGCTGAAACTGTGCACCTGTACTTGAAGGCGGCCGGACAGGACATCAAGGGCGAGAGCACCCAGACGAGCCTGGGGCGCGCCGACTCGATCGAGTGCGTCTCCTACGAGCAGAGCGTGATCACCGCCCGCGAGGCCGGCAGCGGGATGGCCACCGGGCGTAGGCAGTACGAGCCGCTCTGCATCCGCAAGCGCATCGACAAGGCCTCGCCGCTCATCCTGAAGGCGCTGGTCGAGAACGCCACCATCGACGCTCAGTTCAAGTTCTTCCGCCCGAGCCCCCAGGGCGACGGCACCACCCAGCAGTTCTACACGGTCGCCCTCAAGAACGGGCGCATCGCCTCGGTGAAGCAGTACGTGCCGGACACCATCGAGCCGGCCACCAACACCGAGCCGCCGCTGGAGGAAGTCACCTTCGTGTTCCACACCATCTCGTGGACCTTCACGGACGGCGGCGTGAGCCACGAGGACTCCTGGGCCGGCAACCGGTAGCCTGCCGCGGCGCAGGCCCGCTCCGGGCCCGCGCACATCGGCACGCCCATGGGTGGCCGGGCCCTCCTCTCCAGGATCGCGGGCGGTGGGCCGACGGACGAGCTCGAGTCCATCGTGGCCCACCTGCGCGCACTGCTCAACACCCGCGTCGGCGAGTCGCCCTGCGCGCCGAGGCTCGGGGTGGCCGACTTCGCCGACGTGGTGCACGCCTTCCCGGGAGGCGCCCAGCAGCTGGCGGCCTCGATGCGGGCCACCATCCTCGAGCACGAGCCGCGCCTCAAGGCGGTGAGCGTCCGCCACCTGCCCTCGAGCGGGGAGCTCACCCTGAGGTTCGAGATCGTGGCCCAGCGGGCCGACCGCCCCGGACGCTCCCTGCGCCTCGCCACCACCGTGCGCCCGGGCGGGCGCGTCGAGGTCGCCGGCTAGGCCATGTTCAGCAAACACTACCAGGACGAGCTCACCTTCCTGCGCGCCACCGGCAAGGCCTACGCGGAGGCGAACCCCTCCACGGCCGGGCTGCTCGCCGAGCGCGGCGGCGACCCGGACGTGGAGCGCCTCCTCGAGGGCTTCGCCTTCCTCGCCGCGCGCGTCCGGGAACGGCTCGAGGCCGGCGTGCCGGAGGTCATCCACGACCTCACCGAGCTCCTCCTCCCCCAGTACCTGCGCCCCATCCCGGCGGCCACCGTGGTCGAGATGGTGCCCATCCCCGGCGCCCTGCGGAACCGGGCCCGGGTGCCGGTCGGAACCGAGCTCGCGTCCGCTCCGGTCGACGGCACGCCCTGCCGGTTCCGCACCACCGCCGACCTCGACCTCCTGCCGGTCGCGGTCCAGGAGGTGCTCCTCGACCAGTCGGTGAGCGCCCTGCCGGTCTTGCGGGTGCAGCTGCAGGTGGCCCCCCAGGCGGCCGCCGCGCTGTTCCAGCCGGAGGGGCTCCGCCTCTTCCTCCACGGCGAGTTCCCGTCGGCGAGCGCGCTGCTCCTCGCCCTCGCCAGGCACCTGCGCGGCCTCAAGGTGCGCGCGCTCCCCTCGGGCCGTCCCGTCCCCTTGCCGCCCTCGGCCCTCCGGCTCGTGGGCCTCACCCCCGAGCTGCCGCTCTTGCCCTGGCCGGCGCTGGCGCCGGAGGGGTACCGCACGCTCCTCGAGTACTTCACGCTCCCGCAGAAGCTGCTCTTCTTCGAGATCCGGGACCTCCAGCTCGCGCGCGAAGCGGCCGCCGAGCGGATCGAGCTCGCCCTCGAGCTCGAGCGGCCTCCCGAGCTCCCGGCCCGCCTCGGCAAGGACAGCCTGCGGACGAACTGCGTCCCGGCCGTGAACCTCTTCAGGGCCTCCGCCGACCCGGTCTCGGTCGAGGCCCTGGGGGAGGAGCACCTCCTGCGGGCCGCCGAGATCCCTCCCCTCCACATGGAGATCCAGGCCGTCGAGTCGGTGCTCTGCGCGCCGCAGGGGCCCGGGGAGCGCCGGCCCCTCGAGTCGTTCACGAGTTTCCGCCACGGCCCTGCCGGCCGAGGCGCCCGCTACTACCGACTACGGCGCGAGCTCTC
>DATJVF010000151.1:0-3627 GCA_035501995.1 Anaeromyxobacteraceae bacterium | reverse complement strand
GGAGGACCCGGGCCGCCCGCGTTAGGCCCCAAAGCGGCGGCTCGCCCTGGAAGGGGACCCATGGCCCATTACAGAAGCCTCGGAGCCGCTTTCCTCGCCGCCTCTGCCGCGGCCCTGCCCGGATGGGCCTCGGAGGAGAGGGCCCCCGGCGCCGGGAACGCCACGGCGATGGAGGTGGCGGCAGGCTCGCCCCTCGTGCAGGCCTCGCTCGGATACCTCCACGAGCGGGCGCTCGCCATCCGGGATCCCGCCCTGCGGGAGGCCACCCTCGACGCGACTTCCAACCCGGCGACCTGCGTCCGCCACCGGGCTCGGCTTTCCCCGGCTGACCAGAAGGCCATCCTCGACCGGCTGCTCGCCGAGGGCCTGTACGCGCCGGCCGACGCGGCGGCCTTCCCGGGTGGCGCGGCGGCTGGGGTCTTCCCCCCGGTCCTCTACGACGGGAGCGCCTGCCCGAGGCTACCCCAGCCGTTCGGCTCTGCTCCCGGGAGCGTCTTCGGGGGCCACCACTCCGCCCCGGGGGGCCTCGCCATTCACGAGGCCTTCAACGAGAAGAGCAGCGAGAGCCTCGCCGCGAACTACGCCCGGAACTACCAGCCTCTTCCTCACGAGAAGACTCCCCCGCGGGCGCCGAGCGGGATCGACGAGGACCTCGTCATCGCCGCCCCCATCTGGCACGACTGGGCGAAGACGATCGTCCTCCAGTGGAACGCCGACGGATCCGAGTTCCCGGAGTTCAACTTCGGCGGCAACGGGGCCACCGACGCCTTCGGCCAGCCGGGCGACTCGCGCACCGGTGGGCATCACGTACTGGGCGTCGCCGAGGCCATGGCGCGCGGCCTCGCGCCGGCCATGGTGATCACCCAGGCCTGCGCCCACTCCGCGCCCACCCTCGGCAACGAGTTCAAGGTGGTGAACTGGCTCCGGGCCGCCGCCATCATCGCCCGGGTGGACCCGGTGGCGAGGGGGTACCTCCGCCTCGACGCCACCGGACGGCCGAGGCTCCCGCCCCTGCGCAGGCTCGGCGACGTCAACCTTCAGGCGGCCGACCCCGCCCAGGTGAACGTCCTCCCCGAGTACACCATCCACCATCTGTCCGACGCCGACTACGTCTTCACCGCACCGGCGGTGACGCAGGCGGAGGCGCTCCTGCGCCGGCTCGCCGCCCGCTACGGCTACGCGCCCTCGGACCTCGCGCGCTACAACTGGTCCTTCAGGAACACCGTCCTCTCCCACCTGTCGGCCGAGCGCATCGCCTTTGCCTACGAGCGCGGTGGCCTCGAGGCCGTCCTCGAGGAGGTCGACGCCCTGCGCGTTGGGAAGGTCCTCTGAGCCTGCCCCTCAGGAAGCGGGAGGCGGAGGCGGAGGCGCGCCGGGCGGCGGAGGAGGCTCTGTGGGCGGAGGCCCCGGCGGAGCCGCGTTGGGCGGGGGAGGCTCGGGCTGGGGTGGCTCGACCTCACCGCGCGGGTTGCGCAGCCGTGCCCAGACCACCCGCCCCGAGTAGCCGTCGACCATGACGCTGGCCCGGTTGCGGCCGTCTTCCCCGACGAGCTCGACGTGCCAGCGCGCATAGGGGTCGAGCCGGGCCGATAGCGTGCGGTCGATGACGAGGCCCCGCGCGCGGGCGAAGTGCGCCGAGATATCGACTGCCTCCTGCCCCGACAGGATCCGCGGCGGCGGTGGGCCCGGGTGTACGGCCACGACGCAGCCGCCGAAGAGTAGGAGCAGCGCTGCCAGATACGGTCTCATAGGACTCATTCCAATCCGGGGGAGACCAAGGAGCCACCTCGGGGGAAGACGTCACCCGAGAGCTCCTCGCCCCCCCGCCCCTGACACTTCTCATCGCTCGCCGTTAAGCGAGCCGGCCAGATGGGCCCCATGCCCCGGGCCCGCCCTGTCGCCCGCCAGGCGAGGAGACGCCAGCACACCCCATGTGCGACGCCCCCGTCGGAGGCGGCCCCGACCAAGAGTTCGCGCGAGCGGTGCCGCCTCCGGCCCCGCGCGCGTGCCCTCGCCCTAGGACCTCTCACCGACCGGGCGTGCGGCCGCGAGGGCCGACGCGCCAGGCGGGCCCCTCGGGTTTGCAAAGTGCAGGAGCCTTTCGCGGGCCTTTGTCCGTGAGCTACGGGATGTGTCCGTTCCTGTCCTACCGCGGTCATACCTGGGAGCGCGGCCCGACCGTACTTTCCCGTGTTTCCGCGAGCTTCCGGGGGCGAAGACGCCCCTCAAGACCCGAGCGTTCATGCGCCAAACGTCGGCTAATTCGGCTCTTATCGAGGAGGTATGTACACTATCGTACAGATGCGGTACGGGTCAGAAGGGTTCGCTATTCGAGGAAGGAGCCGCACCTCGAGTGGCCCTGGTCCGAGGGTCCGCTGTTACGTCGACGGCTCTTGACACGCGCGGGCGGGGCGATGTGCTCATGAGAAGAAGGGCCTACGCAGCGTTCGACCTGGCCTTGGTGGCCGAGGCTCCGTGACGCGGACCACGCTCATCGGCATCTCGAGCCCGGCCCTGGCCGAAGCCAGGCCCTCCGGGCTCCTCGTCATCGCCTCGCCCCAGCCCCTCCTGGTCGGCAACTTCTTCGAGCTCACCGGCGCCCAGGCCATCATCGGGCGCGACCCTGCGGCCGAGGTGCAGATCGGCGACGACGGCATCTCGCGCAGCCACGTGCGCATCGAGCGGCGCGAGAACAACGAGTTCTTCGCGGTCGACCTCTCCTCGACGAACGGCACCTGGTTGAACGGCGTGCGCATCCGATCGGCCGTGCTGGTCGACGGCGACCTCCTCGAGATCGGCACCGGGACCAAGCTGCGCTTCGGGCCGCGCCCGGAGGGCAAGGAACACGTGGTCGCCTCGCCCACGCCGGCCCCGCCCGGCACGGGCGCCTTCGAGTACGACGCCGGCAGCCGGCGCCTCTCCATCATCGGGAGCATCGCGCCCTTCATGGGAATGGACACCGGCACCGGGCCGCGTCCGGACGGCGCCCTGGGCCGCGTGTACGAGGAGGACCGACAGGGCCTCCGGGCCGGCCTGGAGACGGCCCTGGAGAGCGGCTCGTGCGAGCTCGAGTTCCGCGTGGTCGGCCCCCACGGGGAGACGGCCTGGGTGGCGATGCGCGGCCAGACCTGGCGGGACAAGGACGGCGCACCCATCCGGATCGCCGGGACGGTGACCGCCATCTCCGAGCGCAACCGGGCCGAGTTCGAGCTGCGGCGCCAGCCCCTCTTCTTCGACAGCCAGACGGACGCCATCGCGGTGATCGGGGTCGACGGCAAGATCTACGACTGGAACCCGGCCGCCGAGCGGCTGTTCGGCTGGAGCAAGATCGAGGCCCTCGGCACCCTTCCGGAGATGCTCCTCCACCCGAGCCTCCCCGACGCCCTCGACGTGTCGGGGGTCGCCGTGGGCCGGCGCTTCGAGGCCACGCTCACCCTCACCCGCAAGAGCGGAGCGCCCATCGAGATCGAGGCCGTCGGGGTCCCGCTCAAGGATCCCGACGGCGCCAGCCGCAACCGGGTGCTCCTCCTGCGCGACGAGGGCCAGCGGCGGCGGGCGGTGGCGCAGATGCAGATGACCGAGCGGCTGGCCTCCATCGGGACCCTGGCGGCCGGGGTGGCCCACGAG
>DATJVF010000150.1:0-2712 GCA_035501995.1 Anaeromyxobacteraceae bacterium | reverse complement strand
AGCGCGATCTGCAGGATCTCGTTGAGCTCCATGCCGGGGTCGAGGGTACCATTCGCCAAATCGGGAAGCCATCGCCCGGCCCCTCGCCGCCCGCCGCGCGCGGGGGAGGACCGTCCCCTGTCCCTGGGGCAAGGCAGCCTGCCGAGGGCGCAGACGGGTGCGCCCCCCGAGGAGAAGGTGGGAGGATGGGCGCGCGTCGCCGCGCGCACCTCGCTAGCGCTTGGAGAACTGGAAGCGCTTGCGGGCGCCGGGGCGGCCGTACTTCTTGCGCTCCACCGCCCGCGCGTCGCGGGTGACGAAGCCGGCCTTCTTGAGGACCGGCCGGTACTCGGCGTTGAGCTCCATGAGCGCCCGGGTGATGCCGTGGCGGATGGCGCCCGCCTGCCCGGAGAGCCCGCCGCCGCGGGCGGTCACGAACACGTCGAGCTTGCCGATCTGGTCGACCACCTTGAGCGGCTCGACCAGGATCATCTTGGAGGTCTCGCGCCCGAAGTACTCGTCGAGCGGCCGGCCGTTCACGACGATGTTGCCCGTGCCCGGGGTCAGGCGGACGCGGGCCACGGACTCCTTGCGGCGGCCGACGGAGATCTGGAGCTGGGGCATTTCGGTCCTCTTAGAGCGCGAGCTTGAGCGGCTCGGGCTTCTGGGCCACGTGCGGGTGCTCGGACCCGGCGTAGACCTTGAGCTTGCGCATCATGTCGCGGCCGAGCGCGCTGCGGGGCAGCATCCGCTCCACGGCGTTCAAGAAGATGGCGTCGGGGTGCCTCGCGCGCAGCTTGTTGGGCGGCGTCTGCCGCGCGCCCCCCGGGTGGCCGGTGTGGGTGAAGTACAGCTTCCCGGTCTCCTTCTTGCCGGAGAAGCGGACCTTCTCGGCGTTCACCACCACCACGAAGTCGCCCGTGTCCATCGAGGGCGTGTAGCTCGGCTTGTGCTTGCCCTTGAGGAGGGTCGCGACCTTGCTGGCGGCGCGGCCGACCGGGAGGTCCGCCACATCCACCACCCACCACTTGCGGCCCTTCTGGGCCTCGCCCTTCGTCGCGCTGTGCGTGCCCTGGCTCATCGAAAATCCTACTGGACTTGGGAAATTTGGGAAAGGCGCCTTGTAGAGGAGGGCGCCCTCCTTGTCAAGGCGAGAGCGCCCCGGCCGACGCCGTCCCGGGCGCCGGCCGCCAGAGGTCTTTCCCCGCGGACCGGCCCGCGCGGCGACCTCCCGTCCACAGGGGCGGAGGTCTATAGCACGAAAACGCGGAAAGGGGGGCCCCCGGGCGAGCGCCCGCCATGCCCCGGCTCCCCGGTGGGGAAGGGGGGCGGGCCTCCGCGGCCTCTCGCCCCCGCGCGGCCGGGGGCTCGCTCAAGAAAACGACCGTAGTTACGGCGCGTTGAAGACCGGGACGAACCCCTCTTCCCGTCAGCCGAAGAAGGACCTCGTGAAGAAGCCGAGCCCGGCGAGCCCCAGGACGACCGAGGCCACCCACACGACGTTGCGCCGGGTGAGTGCGGCCACCGCGCCGAGGGCGATCGCGACCTGGAAGAAGGCCACCGCGTAGGCAAAGTGGTGGTGGCGGTGCATGAGATGCTCGGCCTCCTGGGCGAGCTCGTCCCGCGCCTGCTCGAGCTCGCTCGCCTTCTCCTGGATCTCCTTCTGCTCCTCGGCGTAGCGCTCCACCCGCGCGCGCAGGTCGGCCGGGGGCTCCTTACCCGCGGCGGCCCAGGCGGCGGCGGTCCCCTCGGTCACCGCCCCCTTCACGCCCTTGGCCTGGTAGTAGGCCCACTGGTCGGAGGCCTCGGCCTGGCGCCGGGTGGCCTGAGTCTCGAGCCTCAAGGCCTCGTTGACCGTGCCGCCGGCGTACAGGGAGGCGATGGCGGCCAGGGCGGCGAGGAGCGCCGTGCTGAGGGCGACCGCGCGGAGGAAGCCTCCCCCTTCCTTCTGGAGCTCCTCGTGGATCGCCTCGTGCAGCTTCTCGGTCTCGACCTCCTGCCCCTCCGGCATCGCTCCTCCTCCCACGGGATGCGCGCGAGCGGCATCCACCCCTCCATCATTGCCGGCGTAGCCCGAGGCCCGGGTTCACTTCCTTGCGCAGGACGAGGAGCAGGGTCCCGTCCTCGAGGACCCGGCGCTCCTCGAGGCCCAGGCCGTGCCGGGCCGCACCGAGGACCGTCGCGCCCTCGTCGGGCAAGAGCTCCTCGCCGCGCGCGGCGGGGGCGCTCTCCTCGAAGGGCGACCCCCGCCCGCTCCGCCGGCGGAACGGGCCGCCGAGGACGAGCGGGCCGCCCTGCGGGAGGACCGCTCCCGCCCCGGCGAGGAGGGCCGCCGTGGCCTCGGGGGGCGCCACGTGGAGGACGCTCACGCAGACGAGGGCGTCGCAGCGTTGCAGCCGCCAGGTGGGCGCGAGCAGGTCGAGGTCGAGCGGCGGGCGCACGTTCGGGGTCCCGGCCCGCGCGGTCCAGGCGGCGATGCTGGCCCGGCTCGCCTCGTCCGGGTCGGAGGGTTGCCACTCGAGCCAGGGCATGCGGGCCGCGAAGAGGACCGCCTGCTCCCCGGTACCGCTGCCGAGCTCGAGCACCCGGGCCGGCCGGGGGAGGAGGCGCTCGAGCACCTCCAGGATCGCCGCCGCGTTCCGGCAGGCGCTCTTCGCGTGGCGCAGGCACATCGCGAGACCCGGCCCCGGCATCATAAGATGCCCGGGTGACCCTCACCGCCCTCTTCCTCGC
>DATJVF010000149.1:0-4383 GCA_035501995.1 Anaeromyxobacteraceae bacterium | reverse complement strand
GCGAGCCGTCCTGGGCGTCCACCGCGAGGGCCACCGCGCTCGGCTGGCCGACCAGGTAGCGGATGCGGTGCGGCGGCCAGCGCAGGGAGGCCGGGAAGTAGGCCGGCAGGACCAGCCGGGCGTGCAGGGCCCGCTCCGCCTCCTCGAGGTTGGCGGCCCGCCTCAGGCCGCGCGGCTCGCCGGCCACGAGGGCGGGCAGCCCGTCGAGGGCGGCGAGCAGGGCCGCCCCGAGGAGCGTCACCGCGAGGGGCGCGAGGACCGAACGCAGCCCCTCGGCGCGCGGGTCTCTTGTGGCGGGCGATGTCACGTGACGATGAAGGCGAGGGCGGCGCAGGCGGCGGCGGCGAGCGCCAGGCGGGCGGCGCGGAAGGGCATCACCGGCGGGGAGCTGGGCTCGAGCAGCCGGCGGCAGCGCGCGGCCACGTCGTGTGAGCGGGCCCGGCGGAAGGGCTCGGCGATCCGGCGGGCGAGCGGGAAGGAGCGGAGGGGCGCTTTCGACAGCCCGGCCCGGTGGAGCTTCAGCACCGCGCTCGCCAGGGCCAGCCGGTCCGCCCCGGCCCGCTCGTCGGCCCGCCACTCGGCGTCGCGCGAGACCGCCCGCGCCAGGACCTGGGCCACTGGGTTGAAGAAGAGCAGGCCGCGCAGGAGGACGAGCGCCCAGGAGAGGGCTGGGTCGTGGGCCTCGAGGTGGGCGAGCTCGTGTCCGAGCGCGGCGCGCAGCTCGGCGGGGTCGAGGAGGAGGAGCGCTCCCTCGGAGACGACGAGCTCCCGGCGCCGCACCCCGGCGCAGTAGAGGGCGGCCGCCCGGGACGGCACGAAGCGCAGGGCCGGGGCGTGAAGGCCGCGCGCGGCGGCCACCTCGGCGAGCGCGGCGAGGAGCTCCGGCGGGCCCAGCGCCGCCCGCCCGAAGTCCCGACCGCGGCCCCGGGCGAGCGGCACGAGGTCCACGGCGAGGAGCGCCGCCGAGAGCGCGCCGGACAGGAGGAGGGCCGCTCGGGGGCCGAGGGGGCCGGCCCTGAGCGCGCCGAAGTGGCGCAGGGCGAGGAAGGAGAAACGGAAGTCTTCCTCCCGGCGCTCGGGGAGGAGGAAGTAGAGCGCGGGGGTGACGACGAGGGGGATGAGGAGGGCGAGGAGCCTCAGGCGCAGCCGGTCCTCGGGCGAGCGGGCGCGCCAGAGGGCGATGAGCGCCTCGGCCGCCAGGGCGGCGATGAGCGCATGCGCCGTCGACTGTGCGGCGAGGCTAGCCCATGTCCCGCTCGGCATGTTCGCCCACCGCCCCTTCCACGGGCTCGGCGCCGCCCTCGAGCCGCTCGAGCTCCAGCGGATGCTCGTGGGCCATTCTCTCGCGGCTGATCTTCCCGGTGAAGATGGTGGGGTCGAAGGGGAACACGTCCGGGTTCAGGTGGGCGTTGTAGATGTGCCAGATGGTGATGACCAGGAAGGCCATCAGTCCCTCGTTGGAGTGGGCCACCTTGGCGGCCGGGACGAACTCGCCCGGGAGGAGCCGCGTCACCACCGCGGGGTAGATGAGGATGACCCCGGTGAGGACCATGATCACGTTGCCCACCACGAGGCCCCAGTACTCGAACTTCTGCTTGTAATCGAAGCGGTCGTAGCGGGGCGCCTGGTCGCGCAGCCCGAGGTAGTAGCGCAGGGTATCGACCGCGTCGTCGAAGTCCTTGCGGGTGGGGATCATGGAGAGGCGGATCTTCTTCTCGGCGATGGCCCACAGGGCGCTCGAGAAGTGGACGAAGGTGGTGATGGCCAGCACCCAGCCGCAGAAGCGGTGGATCCAGCGGGTGGCGTCGATGCCGCCGAACAGCTCGATGAGGTGATGGGCCCAGGCGGCGCCGTAGAACTTCTGGGGCAGCCCGGTCAGGCAGAGGACGGTGAAGACCACCATGGTGATGGCGTGCTCGACCCGCTGGCGCACGCTGAAGCGGACGACGAAGGTGCTCATCGGTTCACCACCACGCGCCACAGGTGCAGCGCGATCTGGAGGACGAGGCCTCCCACCATGAAGGGGATGAGGATCTTGTAGAAGGTCTGCAGCATCCACACCAGGCCGGCCTTCTGCGGGGAGGGCTCGTAGTGGGAGAGCCAGGCCTGCGGGAAGTTGGCGGTGGCGTCGGGGTGGCATTTGCGGCAGGTCTGGACCAGGTTGGCCTGGATGGTGTGGGAATTCGGATCCTTCGACCCCTGGATGTCATGGACCCCGTGGCAGTCGGTGCAGACGGCGGCGAAGTTGCGCCGGTCGGCGCCCTTCTCGCCGCGCTTCAGGCTGGCCGACATGCCGTGGAAGTCGCGCAGGTAGGTGGACACCACCTTGGTGGAGAGGCCGTAGCGGGCCATCATCTTGGCGTTGGTGTGGCAGCGCCCGCAGATCTCGGGGGTCCTCACCGCCAGCGCGCCGCCGCTCGGATCGAGGATGTCGTGGGCGCGGTGGCAGTCGGTGCAGACCGGCACGTCGGGGTTCCCCTCGGCGAGGGCCTTGCCGTGGACGCTGGCCGTGTAGACGCTGAACACTTTGGGGTGACACTTGGCGCAGGTGAGCGAGATGCGCGTGCGCGGCTCGTCGGGCCGCTGGATGTCGTGGGAGCCGTGGCAGTCCACGCACAGGGCGGCCTTGCGGTTGCCCTTCGACATCTGAGCGTAGTGCACGCCGTCCAGGGTCTTGGTGTAGTTCGCGAAGTGGCAGCCCTTGCAGCCCTCGTAATAGGCGACGGTGAGGTCGCGCCGGTTGGCGAAGGGCTTCGACTCGTGGGGGTAGCCGTTCTTCTCGGTGTGGCAGTCGTTGCAGCGCAGGATCTCGCCGTGCACGGACTTGGCGAACACGTTCAGGTCCACGTAGATCCCGAGCTTCTCCCCGCTCGGCAGGTCCATGGACATGTCGGGGTCGCTGCCGTGGCAGCCGAGGCAGTCGCCCTCCTCGGCCGGGAGCCCGGCGCGCGCTGGGGCGGCGCTGGCAGCGAGCCACAGCCACAGAAGCACTCGTTTCATCGCACGCGCCTTTCCCGGTCCGTCCCCGCGGGCTCCCTCGGAGGAGACGCCCGTCCCGGCACCCGGGGAGTTTTTCTACGCCGGCCGATGGGCGATGTCGAGCCGCGCCCCCCGACGCTCAAGCGTCGATTGCACAAGGGAATTGATGGCGACCGGGACGCCTTTGGGGACGCGGTAGGTGAAATGCCGCACATGGGCGAAAGCCCCCGCCTCAAGGCCCGGCCAGGAGGGCGCGGGCGCAATTTGTGCGGACTTTGGGCCGACGCGGGGGAGAAGCTGCAACCCGCTCGCCAGGCGTACCGCGACAATTGGCCGCAGGTTTCCCCCTGCCCAGGGAGCCCCGCCGCCGCGTCCGGCGCCTCGCGCGCGCCCTCTAGGCGCGCAAGAAGGAGCGCATGAGGTCGCGCCAGTCGTCGCCGACGAGGAGCTTCGGCGCCGGGCCGGCCCTGGCCGCCAGCCCCTCGAAGCCGAGCCGCTCCTCCAGGAACTCGTCGAGCCGCAGCGACTCGGCCTCGATCCACCGCCTGGCGGCGTCGCCGGCCGGCAGGGTCGACCAGCGGGTGTCCGCGGGCGAGAGCGCCACGAGCCAGCCGCGGCCGTAGCCGTCCTCCTTCACGAGCGAGGGATCGCGCACCACCTCGGGGTTCACCTCCAGCACCGTGCCCGCCACCGGCGAGGCGAAGCGGGCCTCGGTGGCGCCGCAGGAGACGACCGCCAGGGTCTCGCCCTCGGCGAGCACCGCCCCCGGGCGCGGCAGCGTGACCGCCAGCGCCCAGGGCAGGATCTCCTGGGCCACCCCGTCGAGGCCCACCTTGAGCCGGCCCTCCTCGCGCTCGACCCAGGTGTGTCCCTCGGCGTAGCGCAGGCCGGGCTTGTAGAGGGCGCTCCCCGCGCGCCGCAGGCCGCGCAGGGCCGGCCGGAGGATGCGGTAGAGGCGGACGAGCCCGAGCACGAACACCACCGGCATCAGGATCGCCGCCACGAAGAGCACGACGACCCCCATGCGCAGGAGCAGGCCGAGCAGGAAGGCCGCCAGGGTCTCGACCAGCTCGACGGAGGGGCTCATGGTCTCACCTCGCGCTTCACTTGTGGCACATGTCGCAGGTATCGAAGTCGAAGGCCGACTTGCCGTGGCAGGCCCCGCAGGCGACCCCGGCCTTCATGCGGTCGTGGGTGATGGCCTCGCCGTCCATGGGGCGCCCGGCCTCCAGCATGCGGAAGGGGCGGGGGTGGCAGGTGAGGCAGGAGGGCTTGGCCTCGTCGACGTGCGAGCCGTGGCTGAAGGTGACCTGGCCCGGGCTGCCGTCGCCCTGGGGGAAGGTGAAGTCCTTGGGCAGCCGGGGCAGCTTGCTCGCCGCGGCGGCCGGGAGGGCGAGGAGGAGG
>DATJVF010000148.1:0-13651 GCA_035501995.1 Anaeromyxobacteraceae bacterium | reverse complement strand
GTAGGTCCGGTTCTTCACGACCTCGTAGTCGCAGGCGCCGCAGACGCTGCAGGGGGTGAGCACGCAGTCCGGGAGCTCGGAGAGCTGCCGGGCCGCGGCGAGCTGCTTCTGCAGGTAGGGCTTCGTGACCCCGCAGTCGATGCGGTCCCAGGGCAGGGCCTCGTCGAGCCGGCGGCGGCGCTCGGTGTAGAAGTCCTTCCCCACCCCGTGGACCCGCTCCATCTCGGCGAAGGCCGCCCGCCAAGGTTCCTCCTTGAACCACTCCGACCAGCCGTCGAGGCGCTGGCCCGCCCGGTAGGCGGCGAGCACCGCCGTCCCCACCCGTCGGTCCCCGAGGGCCAGGGCGCCCTCGATGGTGGCCTGGCGCGCGTCGTGCGGCTTGAACTGGATGGCGCCCTGGCGCCCGCTGAGCTCGGCGGTGATGAGCCTTTGCCGGCGGAGCGTCTCCTCCGGGCCGATCATGGGCTCCCACTGGAAGGGGGTGAAGGGCTTGGGGACGA
Source organism: Anaeromyxobacteraceae bacterium (assembly GCA_035501995.1). Taxonomy (GTDB): domain Bacteria; phylum Myxococcota; class Myxococcia; order Myxococcales; family Anaeromyxobacteraceae; genus Anaeromyxobacter_A. The sequence goes on along the minus strand of DATJVF010000148.1, from coordinate 13,151 downwards.
AGGTGCTCGCCCCGAGGTGGATGGTGGCCGACCCCTGCCCCTTCGGCTGGGCGCCCTTCGCGACCCGGAGGCACTTCTTGGCGAGGCGCGCGATGGCCACCACGTCCTCGTCCTCCTCCTCGGGTAACCCGATCATGAAGTAGAGCTTGAGGAGCGACCAGCCGTTCTTGAAGACCGACTCGACCGCGTGCAGGAGGTCCTCCTCGCGGTTGCCCTTGTTGATGACGGCGCGCATGCGCTCGGTGGCCGCCTCGGGGGCGAGGGTGAAGCCGGTCTTGCGGATGCGGCCCACCTTCTCCGCCAGCTCCGCGCTCATGGTCTCGGTGCGCAGGGAGGGGAGCGACATGGCGATGCGCTCGCCCTCCCAGCGGTCGAGGAAGTCGTCGAGGAGCGGGTTCAGGCAGGCGTAGTCGCCCGAGCTGAGCGAGAGCAGGCCCACCTCCTCGTAGCCGCTCGCGGCGAGGCCGGTCTCGGCGATGCGCAGCACCTCCCGCGGGTGGCGCTGGCGGGTGGGCCTCGTGATCATGCCCACCTGGCAGAAGCGGCAGCCGCGGGTGCAGCCGCGCTGGATCTCGATGGGTAGCCGGTCGTGCACCGTCTGCATGAAGGGCACGAGCGGCCGCTCGTAGGCGCTCGTCGAGAGGCGGTCGAGGTCGGGCATGACCCGCCTCGTCACCCGCTCGTAGCCGGGCTCGAGCGGCTCGAGAGCGGCGAGGAGCCGCGTCCCCTTCTCGTAGCGCGGCGCGAACAAGGAGGGCACGTAGACCCCTTCCACTCCGGCGAGCGCCCGCAGGAGCTCCTCCCTCGTGCCGCCCGCCCCCTTCACGCGGGCCACCGCCTGGCAGATCTCGTGCACCACCTCCTCGCCCTCGCCCACCGCGAAGGCGTCGAAGAACTCGGCCACCGGCTCCGGGTTCATGGCGCAGGGGCCGCCGCCCAGGACGAGCGGGTGATCGAGGGTCCGCTCGCGGGCGAGGAGGGGCAGGCGGGCGAGGTCGAGCAGGGCGAGCACGCTCGTGTAGCAGAGCTCGAACTGGAGGGTCACCCCGAGGACGTCGAAGGCGGCCACCGGGGCCCTCGACTCGAGGGTGAAGAGGGGCTCCCCGCGCTCCTTCAGCATCCCCTCCATGTCCGGCCAGGGGAGGAAGACCCGCTCGCAGGCCACGTCCTCGCGGTCGTTCAGGGCGTGGTAAAGGAGGCGGAAGCCCAGGTTCGACATCCCGACCTCGTAGACGTCGGGGAAGGCGAGGGCGAAGGTGAGCCCGGCGGCCGCGAGGTCCTTCTTCACCGCCCCGAGCTCGCAGCCCACGTAGCGGGAGGGCTTCTGGGCCCTCATGACGAGCTCGTCGAGGACGGACGAGGAGTGCGGTCTTTCGAAACGGCTCGGGTTCATGTCTCGCCGGGCGGCGGGTTCGAACCGCCTCTGTTTGGCCCGCCGGAGGGTTGGGGCACCTTTCCCGAAGGCTAGCCCTTCGGGGGGAAAGGTTCGCTACTTAGCAAAGTCAGCCCCGGATGTCGAACGAGGCGAGCTCCTCCCGCGCCTCCTCCCAGCGCACCTCGACCCCGCTCACGCGGGCGAACCTCGGCCCGCGGCGGCAGAACTCGATGAAGAGGAGCACCTGCTCCTTCTCCCCCTCGGCGAGCGCCTCCAGATCCCCGTCCTCGCAGTTGCGCACCCAGCCGGAGATGCCGAGCCGGTAGGCCTCCCCCTGGGCGGCGGCCCGGAAGGCCACTCCCTGGACCCGCCCGGAGACGATGATGCGCGCCCGCGCCTTCACCCCCGCTCCTCATCGTGCCCGAGGGCGCGCGGCGCGAGGTCCCGGTTGGGTCTCACGGGCGCTCGCCCTCCGGGCCCGTGAGCAGGCGCTCGAACTCCTCCTCGCCCACCACCCGCAGGTTGTACTCCTTCGCCTTGTTGAGCTTCGAGCCGGCCTCCTCGCCCGCCACCACGAGGTCGGTCTTCCTGGAGACCGAGCCCGAGACCTTGCCGCCCCGCCGCTCGATCTCGGCCTTGGCCTCGTCGCGCGAGCGGCGCGAGAGGCTCCCAGTGAGGACCACCGTCTTGCCGGCGAAGAAGCCGCCCGCCGCCACCGCCTCGTTCTCCGGGTTCACCCCGGCCTCGAGCAGGCGCTCGACCACCCGGCGGTTCTGGGGCTCCCCGGTCCAGGCGCGCACCTCGCTGGCGGTCTCGGCGCCGACGTCGCGCACGCGGGTGAGCTCCTCCTCGGTGGCGGAGAGGAACCGCTCGAGATCCCCGAAGTGGCGAGCGAGGGTCTGGGCGGTGGCCTCGCCCACCTGCGGGATGCCGAGGGCGAAGAGCAGGCGGCGCAGGGTGGTCCTCTTGGAGCGCTCGAGGGTGGCGAGCATGTTCCGGGCGCTCTTCTCGGGCAGGTCGTCCTCGCTGGCCTCGGCCTTGCGCGGCCGGCTGAAGGCCCGCTGCCACTCCCGGTAGGGGACGGCGTACAGGTCGGCGAAGTCCTTGACCAGCCCGCGCTCGACGAGGAGCGCGGCGAGCTTCTCGCCCAGGCCATCGATGTCCATGGCGCGGCGCTGGGCGAAGTGGGTCAGCCGGCCGACGAGCTGGGCCGGGCAGGCGGAGCCGGTGCAGCGGTAGACCTTCTCCCCCTCCTCGCGCACCACCCGCGCGCCGCACACCGGGCAGCGCTCGGGGAACACGAACACCGTCTCCTCCCCGGTGCGGCGCTCGGGGATCGACTTCACCACCTCCGGGATCACCTCGCCGGCGCGGCGAATGAGGACCTGGTCGCCCACCCGGATGTCCTTGCGGCGCATCTCGTCCTCGTTGTGGAGGGTGGCGCGCGCGATGCGGGCCCCGGAGAGCACGACCGGCTCCACCTCCACCACCGGGGTGAGGATGCCGGTCCGGCCCACCGAGGCCCAGATGGCCTTCACCCGGGTGGTCTCCTCCTGCGGCGGGTACTTGAAGGCCGCCGCCCAGCGGGGGAACTTGGAGGCGGCGCCCAGGCGGCGGCGGAAGTCGAGGTCGTCCACCTTCACCACCACCCCGTCGGTGTCGTAGGGGAGCTCGAAGCGGCGCTCGGCCATGCGGTCCCGGTAGGCCTTCACCTCCTCCATGCCCAGGCAGAGCCGGTTCTCGGGGTTGGTCTCGAAGCCGAAGGCGAGGAGGGCCTCGAGCTTCTCGAAGTGCGACCGCCAGGGCTCCTCCCCCGGGACGAGCGCCTCGTAGGCGATGAAGCTGAGGGGCCGGCGGGCGGTGATGTGCCAGTCGAGCTGGCGCAGGGAGCCGGCCGCGGCGTTGCGCGGGTTCGCGAAGGGCTCCCCGCCCTGGCGCAGGATGAGCTGGTTCATGGCCAGGAAGTGCTTCTTCTGGAGGAGCACCTCGCCCCGCACCTCCAGCCGCGGCGGAACCGTCCCGGCGAGGCGCTCGGGCACGCCCCGGTTGGCCTCCAGGCGGCCGACCGTGCGCAGGTTCTTCGTGACGTCCTCGCCCGCCACCCCGTCGCCGCGGGTCGTGCCGACCGTCAGGACCCCCCCCTCGTAGACCAGCTCCACCGCCAGCCCGTCGAGCTTGGGCTCGGCCACGTAGCGCACCTTCTCCTCGGCCGGGAGGTCGAGCAGCCGGTGCACGCGGGCGTCGAGCTCGTCGAGCTCGGCGTCGGTCTGGACGTTGCCGAGCGAGAGCATGGGCTCCCGGTGCCTCACCCGCAGGAACTGCTCGGAGGGCGCCCCCGAGACGCGCTGGGTGGGCGAGTCGGGGCTTTGCAGCGCGGGGTGGGCCGCCTCGAGGGCGATGAGTTCCCGCATGAGCCGGTCGTACTCCGCGTCGGAGAGGATCGGCTGGTCGTTCACGTAGTAGGCGTGGTCGGCGGCCCGGATGCGGCTCCTCAGCTCCTCCGCGGCCCGGCGGGCCTGCTCGCTCGGCTCCGGCATATGGCCGAACGATTAAGCGAGGGCCGGGCCGAGGACAACCCCCGCCACCCCTTCCAAGGCGTCCCTCTAGTAGGTGGTGAGGTCCTCCATGCCGTAGGGCGGGTCCTCCGGGCCGATGGTCACCCCGTCCCAGCCGTGGGCGTTCTGGTCGGGCTGGAAGGCGTAGCCCACCCCGACGTAGTACATCTCCTTGACGCTCAGAGCCCCGTCCCCGTCGAGGTCGCCCTCCGCCCCCACCGTCAAGGTCACGTTCTCGCCGTTGCGGGCCGGGTCGAGGGCCGTGAAGCGGTAGCTGTAGAACGAGTCCCCCACCACGATCATGGGCAGGCTGTTCCAGGAGGCCATGGTCCAGTCGAAGCGCCGCCGCGCCGGGCTGGGGACGCCCGGTGGGTTCCAGGCCCCGGACCAGGTCGCCACCCCGCCCGGCAGGCCCTGGGTGTTGGTGATGACGTCGGTGATGGCCTGCTCGAGCGCCACCATGACCGTCCGCCGCTCGGCCGACCTCGCCCGCAGGGACGAGCGGCCGTACTCGGGGAGGGCCACCGAGGCGAGCAACCCGATGATGGCGGCCGACACCATGAGCTCGATGAGGGTGAAGCCCCTCGCGCTGGACCTTCCGTGGTGCGTCGTCATGGCTTCTTTTCTCCTTCGGCGGGCCGAGCGGGCTCGATGGCCCAGGTTCCGGGCGACAGCTCGTGCAGCTCGTTGCCCTTGGCCTGCTCGGCGGTCCTGAACCTCTCCAGCTCGGCCGGGTCGACCTTCTTGCCGGCCATGACGGTGAGCATCCTCACCGGACCCCGGGTGACGGTGGTGGTGTTCTGCGGGGCCCCGGGGAGGGTCGGCGGCGTCTGCGGGACCGGCTTCGTGACGTAGCGCCAGCCGTGGTAGCCGGCGGCGATGAGGAAGGCGACCGCGAAGGCGAACCACAGGCCCTTCGAGGCCGCGCTGAGCCGCGGGGCCTCGGCCACCGACTCGTTCTTGAGGACGCGGGTGGCGAGCTTCTTCTCGGCCTTCTCGAGGGCCTCGCGCTCGGGGCTCCCCTCCGGCACGAGCCGCGAGAGCGCCACCGCCAGGTCCACCCCGCCCCCCACGATGGCGTTGCGGATGGGCTCGAGGGCCGGGGCGGCCGCGCCGCCCTCGGCCTCCATGGCGGCCTTGATGCGGGCCAGCACGGCGTCGACGTCGCCGAGGAGCTGCTGGGCGGCGGCCTGGTCGGCGCCGTCCGGGGTGGAGGGGGCGCTCGCCAGCGCGAGCGCGAGGCGCAGCCTCAGCGCGGCGGCCTCGCGCAGGAGGGCGGCGTCGATCCCGCTCTCGCCGGCGCCGGACAGGGCCGCCCGCTCGGCGTCGGAGCAGGTGCGGAGCACGTTCTCGACCCCGGGGCCCATCGCCCCGCCGCCTTGACCGCCCGCCGCCCGGGCGAGGAGCTCCAGGGCGGCCTCGGAGGCGGGGATGAACCTCGGCCAGAGGACGCCCGACTGCTCGAGCTTCATCTCGGGGAGCGGCTCGGGGCGCGCCGGCGAGGAGGGGGGGGCCTTCGGCAACCCTTCCTCCGGGGAGAGGCCCCGGATCTCGAAGCCCAGCTCGGGCGCCAGCGCCCGATCCGTCCCGGCCGCGGCGAGGGCCTCCCGCGGCGAGGACCGCGGCCGCGCCACCAGCCGGTCGACCGCCCACAGGACCGGGTCGACGCGCCCCTGCCAGCGGACCACCTCGTCCACCCCGGCGTGCTGGAGCGGGGTCACGTCGGCGGCCTGGGCCTGGGTGACGGCCGCGATGATGGAGAGCTCCCCTTCCCGTGAGTGCCCGCGCACGCTCCGGATGGCGTCGAGCCATCCCGACCCGCCGTACTCGAGGACCAAGAGGCCCCCCCCGCCGCAGGCGGCGGAGAGCTCCTCGGGGGCGTGCGCCACCGTGGGGGAGGCGCCGAGCTTGAGCCTCAGGTGCGCCTCGACGGCCTCGACGAACCCCTTGGAACCAGCGATGACGGTGCTCAGCGGATCGGGCATCGGGCGCTCTTGGCGGCGATCCGTCAGACGAATCGCCTGCGAAGAGTCTAGCGCCTCGAAGCCGGGGCCTCAGAGCCCGGCAGTGAACCCTGTTCATGGCACAGCTCTACGGCCCGACATGTGGTGCGGCCCCGCAGGTGAGGGACGGGTGCACCCCGGGGCCCCGGGGCGCACAGGAGAACCCGAGGATTGACATCTCGCCAGGAGCGGCTTAGGTATTCTTCTCCCCACCGCGAAAGCCCTTTCGCAGTCTGCACTTACCGTAGGCTCCACCCCGGTTTCGCCCCGCGCGTCCCTCGCGCGCCACCCTCTAGGACGAGCCCATGCCGCAAGCCGCGACCGCCGCTCCCGCCGCCCGGAGCCTCACCGACCTCAAGCACATGAAGGTGGCCCAGCTCACCGAGCTCGCCACCTCCCTGGAGATCGAGGCCGCCGGGGCCCTGAAGAAGCAGGACCTCATCTTCGCCATCCTGCAGGCCCAGTCCAAGGCGGCCGAGGAGAAGAAGGAGGAGATGGAGGTGGGCGGCGAGGGGACCTTGGAGGTCCTCCCGGACGGCTTCGGCTTCCTGCGCAGCCCGGACGTCAGCTACCTGCCCGGCCCGGACGACATCTACGTCTCGCCCTCCCAGATCCGCCGCTTCAACCTGCGGACCGGGGACACCGTGCGCGGCACGGTGCGCCAGCCCAAGGAGGGCGAGCGCTACTTCGCGCTGCTCAAGGTCGACACCATCAATGGCCAGCCCCCCGAGGAGAACCAGACCAAGGTCCTCTTCGACAACCTGACCCCGCTCTACCCCACCGGCCGGTTGCGCCTGGAGCACGACTCGAACGAGATGACCACCCGGGTGGTGGACCTGTTCTCGCCCATCGGCAAGGGGCAGCGCTGCCTCATCGTCTCCCCGCCCCGGGCCGGCAAGACCGTGCTCCTGCAGAACATGGCCCACGCCATCACCGCCAACCACCCGGAGGTCACCCTCATCGTGCTGCTCATCGACGAGCGGCCGGAGGAGGTGACCGACATGGAGCGGACCGTGAAGGGGGAGGTGGTCTCCTCCACCTTCGACGAGCCCGCCTCGCGCCACGTGCAGGTGGCCGAGATGGTGATCGAGAAGGCCCGGCGCCTCGCCGAGCACAAGAAGGACGTGGTGATCCTGCTCGACTCGATCACCCGGCTCGCGCGCGCCTACAACTCGGTCGTGCCGCCCTCGGGCAAGATCCTCTCCGGCGGGGTGGACTCCAACGCGCTCCACAAGCCCAAGCGCTTCTTCGGCGCGGCGCGCAACATCGAGGAGGGCGGCTCGCTCACCATCATCGGCACCGCGCTCATCGACACCGGCAGCCGGATGGACGAGGTGATCTTCGAGGAGTTCAAGGGCACCGGCAACTCCGAGATCGTGCTCGATCGCAAGCTGATGGAGAAGCGCATCTTCCCTTGCATGGACATCGCCAAGAGCGGGACCCGCAAGGAGGAGCTGCTCCTCCCGCCGGCCTGGCTCTCCAAGATCTACATCCTGCGCCAGACCATCCTGAACGGCCTCGACAACGTGGAGGCCATGAAGTTCGTCCTTGACAAGTTCAGGCAGGTGAAGAACCACGACGAGTTCTTCAAGATGATGGTGGGCGGGAGCAAGTAGCCGCCTGCCCACAGGGCGAGGCGCTTGACGCCACTCGCCTTTGGGACTAGATCGAGGCGCCTTGTTAAGGAGGCGCCCGGACCATGGCGAGAGCGCTCGCCATGCAAGCGGCGCGAAGCCCATGCGCGAAGGCATCCACCCCGACTACCGGCCGGCCAAGGTCGTCTGCGCCTGCGGGAACGTCATCCTGACCCGCTCGACCCGCGGCGACTTCCACATCGAGATCTGCTCCAGCTGCCACCCCTTCTTCACCGGGAAGCAGAAGATCCTCGACACCGCCGGCCGCATCGAGCGGTTCAGGACCCGCTACGCCGCCGGCACCGAGAAGGCCGAGGCGAAGCCCGCCCCCGCCCCGCGGCCCGAGCCGAAGAAGGCGGCCCCGGCCAAGGAGAACCGGGCCCAGAAGCGGGCCAAGGCCAACGCCGGCAAGCCGAAGCCCAAGGCCGAGGCGGCCGCCGCCGAGAGCGCGCCGCCCGCCCCGACCGATCCCTCGGCCCCGACGAGCTAGACGGGCCCGCCTCTCGGCGCCGGCCTCGCGGCGGCGCCCCTTCGAACCCGGTCCCGAATCTTGCTCCCTCGGCACCGCGAGGTGTAAGCGAGGGTCCATGGCGCGCCCGCCCTTGGGAAAGCCCTCGTCCTCGGCGGCCCGGCCGGCACCATGGCCCGAGTGCCGGCGGGGCGTGGGAAGGACCGGCGCCCGGGGGCCCCGTTGGCCCGCCCTCCGCCCGCTCGCCCTGCTCGTCCTCCTGGCCGCACTCCCCGGTTGCCCGGAGGAGCGGCCCGGCGCCGCGAGGCAGATCCCGGTGCAGCGGCTGCCGCCGGCGCTGGCGGTCGAGCCGCCGCCCGCCGACGGGGGGCCCCCGCCCGCCCCCGACGCCGGGCGGGCCCATCACCCCTGAACGCCCGCCCGCCGGCTATAAGGTGCCCGTGGAACCGCTCATCCTCATCGCCGACGACGAGCGCTCGAACCTCGAGTCCCTGGGCCGCATCTTCGCCAAGGAGGGCTGGAGGGTGGCCCTCGCCGAGTCGGGGGCGGCGGCCCTCGAGGTCCTGCGGCGCGAGCCGGTGGCGGTGCTGGTCACCGACCTCATGATGCCCGGGATGAGCGGGGAGGCGCTCCTCAGGGCGGCCCGCACCGTCTCGCCGCAGACCGAGGTGGTGCTGGTCACCGCCTACGGCACGGTCGAGGCGGCCGTCTCGGCCATGAAGGAGGGCGCGTACGACTTCATCACCAAGCCGGTGAAGCGCCACGCCATCGTGAAGACCGTGCGGCAGGCGCTCGAGAAGGCCAAGCTCGTGGCCGAGAACCGCGCCCTGCGCGCGCGGCTCTTCGACCTCGGGGTGGTCCCCGGCACGCTCATCGGCAACGCCCCCTCCTTCCGGGCGGTGCTGGACGCCCTCCGCCAGGCCGCCCCCACCTCGGCCACCGTGCTGCTCTCCGGCGAGAGCGGCACCGGGAAGGAGCTCGCCGCCCGCATGCTGCACGAGCTCTCCCCGCGCGCCTCCGGCCCCTTCGTCCCCATCAGCTGCGCGGCCATCCCCGAGACCATCCTCGAGTCGGAGCTCTTCGGCTACGAGCGGGGCGCCTTCACCGGCGCCGCCGCCCGCCGCGAGGGGCGCTTCGAGCGGGCCCACGGCGGCACCCTCTTCCTCGACGAGGTGGGCGAGATGTCGCCGGCGGTGCAGGTGAAGCTCCTCAGGGTGCTCCAGGACGGGGTGGTGGAGCGCCTCGGCGGCACCCAGCCGCTCACCGTCGACGTGCGCATCGTGGCCGCCACCAACAAGGAGCTCATGGCCGAGGTGCGGTCCGGGCGCTTCCGCGAGGACCTCTTCTACCGGCTCAACGTGGTGGCGGTGAGGCTGCCGCCCCTGCGCGAGCGGCGCGAGGACGTGCCGCTGCTCGCGAGCGTGTTCTTGCGCCGGCTCGCCGAGAAGAACGCCAAGCCGGTGAGCGGTCTCACCCCGGCGGCGCTCCTCGCGCTCGAGAGCTACCCCTGGCCCGGCAACGTCCGCGAGCTCGAGCACGCGGTGGAGCGGGCGGTGGTGCTGTCGCGGGGCGAGATCATCGACGTCCACGACCTGCCGGAGGCGGTGGCCCGCGGCGCCGGCGAGCCCTTGGCGGAGCCGGGCCCGGCGGGCGAGCGGCCCCTCAGCATCACCATCGCGGTGGGCACGCCCATGGAGGAGGTCGAGCGGGTGGTGATCCGCGAGACCCTGCGCCACACCCGCGGCGACAAGACCCTCGCCGCCCAGCTGCTCGGCATCGCCGCCCGCACCATCTACCGCAAGCTCGACCGCGACGATGAGGGCCGCCTCGTCGAGAAGGGGCTCCTTCCAGGCGGGGAGGAGTGAGAGCCCGGCCGCCCGGCGGTGCTGCCAAAATGGCTCTTCGCCGACCGGCCCCGGGGCCCCGCCCTGCCAAATTGGCAGCCGGGGGCCCTGCCGGGTCGACCCCTCCGGCCTGGGCCGGGATTTTGCCACACGCTTCCGGCGTTTAGGTTAAGAGAGCCCTCCTCCCGGGTGGCACGCCGGTTGCTCGAGCGGAGCGGGGGCTCCCGCCCCGCCAAGGCCATGCTCGACTCGTTCTTCAAGAAGTACGCCTTCGCGGCCAACCTCGCGGTCATCTTCGCGGCGGCCTGGCTGTGCGCACGGATGGTGAATACGGTGGCAGGGGCCGCGCTCCGCCCGCGCCCGGTGGTGGACCTCGCGACGAGCCCCGCCCTCCCGCCCCGCCCGGCCGCAACGCCGACCTTCGACCCTGACCGGCTCTACGCCCTCATCGGCCAGAAGCCGCCGGCGCCGCCCCCGACCCCGGCCGCCCCGGGCGCGCCGGCGGAGGGGCCGAGCGCGCCGGCGGCCGACGAGAGGGCCTGCCGCGACGGCCGCGTCGCCCCGGGCAAGACCAGCCTGCGCGGGCAGCTCGTGGCCTGCGTCCTCGCCGAGGACCCCCGCGCCTCGCTGGCCTCCATCACCGACCTCGCCACCCGCGAGACCCGCATCTACGGGCTGGGGGACCGCTTCCAGAACGCCACCCTCATCTCCGTCGAGCGGCTGCGCGACCCCAACGACAGCGTCGGGAGCGCCTTCAAGGTGGCGGCCATCTTCTGCAACGACGGGAAGAAGGAGTACCTGGAGTTCGAGCCGGGCGAGGTGGCCCCGACGGTGATGGCGCCGGGCCGTCCCGCGCCCCCCGGCGGCGAGGAGGCCGTCGACGGGGTCCACAAGCTCGCCGACAACCGCTACGACGTGAAGAAGAAGTACATCGACGACACCCTCTCCAACCTCTCGGCCGTGGCCACCCAGGCCCGCATCGTCCCCTCCTTCAAGAACGGGGTGGCGAACGGGTTCAAGCTCTTCTCCATCCAGCCCGGCTCGCTCTACTCGGCCATCGGGGTGGAGAACGGGGACGTCATCCAGCGCGTCAACGGCTACGAGATCAACTCTCCCGACAAGGCGCTCGAGATCTACCAGAAGCTGCGCGAGTCGAGCCACATCACCCTCGAGATCGAGCGCAACGGCCAGATCATCCGCAAGGAGTACAACGTCACCGGGTCGTGAAGGCACGCCCGCGAGCTCCCCCCATGCGAATGCCGCTCCTCGTCCTCGCCGCCGTCCCGGTGCTCTCCCTCGCGCAGGCCGGCCCGCCCGGCGGCCCGCCCCCGTCCTATCCCGGCGCGCCCCCGCCCACCCGCCCGCCGCCGGCGGTGACGGTGAACCCGGCCCCGCCGCCGGCTCCGCCCCCGGGGCGAGGGGCGGCTCCCGGCGCGGCGGTCACCGTGCCCGAGGAGGCCGGGCAGGCCGGCGGGGACGCCCACGCCGAGGGGCACTGCGTGCCTTTGCAGGGCCGCTTCCTGCTGGCCTTCAACAAGGCCGACATCGTCGACGTGCTCGAGCAGGCGAGCCGCTGGTCCTGCAAGAACTTCCTCTACACCGACGACATCGCGCGCGGGAAGATCACCCTGCTCTCCAAGTCGGCGGTCACCGCCGAGGAGGCCTACGCCGCCTTCCTGGCCGCCCTCACCGCCAACAACATCGCCGTCTACTCGTCGGGCCGCTACCTGAAGCTCACCCGCATCGCCGACGCCAAGAAGACCCCCATCCCCACCCTGCTCGGCGAGGGCGAGGAGGCGCCTGCGCTCGAGCAGCCGGTGACCAAGATCTTCCGCCTGCACTACGCCGACCCGGACCAGCTGCGCGGGGTGATGGGGAACTTCATCTCCGCCCAGGGCGCCGACATCCAGTCCATCCCGCCCGACGTCCTCATCATCACCGACCTCGGCCTGAACGTGCGCCGCATCGAGCTCATGCTGGAGGCGCTCGACCGGCCGGGCTCGGGGGAGCTCATCCGCTTCATCCAGGTGCGCTACGCCTCGGCCCGCGACCTCGCCGACAAGGTGAACCAGGTCTTCCAGGCCTCCCCGGCCCTGCCCGGCCGGCCGACCGCCCGCCGCCCCATCATCGGCGGGGTGGCCCCCGGGATGCCGGCCGCGCCCGGCGCGCCCGCCCCGGCGCTGGCGGCGGGCGGCGAGGAGGGCGCCCTCTCCATCTCCAAGGTGATGGCCGACGAGCGCACCAACAAGCTGGTGGTCATCGCCGACGACAAGAGCTTCCAGCGCATCCGCGACCTCGTCGATCAGCTCGACGTGCCGACCGCCGGCGAGGGCCAGATCCACGTGCTGTTCATGAAGAACGCCTCGGCCGAGGACCTCGCCCAGACCCTGCAGGCGCTGGCGCAGGGGCAGGCCTCGGCCCGCCGCCCGGCCACCGCCCCCGGCGCCCCGACCGCGCCCGGCCAGCCGGCCGCCCCGCAGCCCGTCGCGCCGACCGGCGCCACCACCGCCGCCCTCTTCTCGGGCGACGTCAAGATCACCGCCGACAAGGTCTCGAACGCCCTCATCGTGCTGGCGAGCGGGGCGGATTTCACCACCATCGAGAAGCTGGTCGACCGGCTCGACCGCCCGCGCCGCCAGGTCTTCGTGGAGGCGGTCATCATCGAGGTCGACCTGCAGAACGAGAACGACTTCGGGGTCTCCATGCACGGGGTGGTGCCCTACTCGAACTCCAACGGCACCGGCTACATCCCGCTCGCCTCGGAGACCGGGCGCATCAACTCGCTCAGCCCGACGAGCGTGGTGGCGCTGGGCGGCTTCCTCACCGGCCTCGTCGGCCCCTCCTCCGCCGAGCTCTCGAGCGTCCTGCCCGGCATCCCGAGCCTGGCGGTGCTGGTGCAGGCCCTGCAGTCGAGCTCGGACGTGAACGTCATCTCCACCCCGCAGGTGCTGGCCACCGACAACGAGGACGCCGAGATCACCGTCGGCCAGAACGTGCCCTTCCAGGCCGGCTACAACCCCGGGGTGCTGAGCAGCGCCGCCAGCACCACCAGCTCCACCACCAGCAGCGCCCTCGGCTCGATCATCGGCCTCGGCGGCATCAACTCCCTCTACGCCCCCATCCAGCGGCAGAACGTGGAGCTCCGGCTCAAGATCAAGCCGCAGATCACGGAGGGGGACAGCGTGCGGCTCACCATCGACGAGCAGACGGAGGAGATCGCAAGCAAGGACCCCGTCCTCGGACCGACCACGGCCAAGCGCACCGTCAAGAC
>DATJVF010000147.1:0-6645 GCA_035501995.1 Anaeromyxobacteraceae bacterium | reverse complement strand
GCGGCAAGGGAGGTCCGAGCCCCTCGCGCGGCCGCGTCAAGGGTGGGGATCGCGCGTGGGCCCTTCCTTGCCGAGCCAGAGGGCGGTCGCCACGAGCGCGATGCCACGCGAGCAGGGCGATGTCGTTCGGCCGGTGGCCTCGGCGGTGAGGACCTCCTCGAAGAACTTCACGATCATCAGCATGAGCACGACCTTCCCGAGACGGCTCTTCAGATCGTCGAGGTCGCGGATGACGAGGACGTTCGACCCCGACGCCCGGGCGGTCTCGAGCGGCTAGACGAACACCTCGTACAGCCCGAAGGCGAAGATGAGCAGGATGGCGGCGAGGAGGTACCCGTCCATCACCTCCACGACCTGAACCAGGGCATCGGTATGGAGGGCTTTGCTGTCGACCATGGACAGCGCCGGGTCGGCGTAGCGGTGAAGGTGGGTGGCGAGGTAGGCGGCGTCCATGGTGGCCAGGTAGAGCATGGCGAGGGCCGCGGCGAGGCTGCCGACCACCGCGACGAGCACGGCGAGCCGGGTGCTGAAGAGGGCGCGCTCGAAGCCAGCCCTGGCGCGAGCAGGGACTCGCTCGGAGGAGGGCCCGCCGGAGCCGGTCGAGGGGACGGTCTCGGCCATGGAGGGCGCTTGCTGCGCCGGCGAGGGCGAGGGCGCCTTTCTTGGGCCTCCGCCCGTGCTCCGCGCCTTCGCTCGCCCACTCCAGCCCAGCGAGCGGAGCGGGTCCGGCCATGGCCGGAGCCCGGAGCGGGTGCCAGGCCCGCCCGGGAATCCCACCACCTACCGCGGCCAGAGGGCGCCGAAGACGACCGCCATGGCGAGCCCGAAGATGAGCGCGTCGATCACGTCGGAGACGTACGCCCGCCAGGGCCGGCTGTACCAGATCGAGTGGAAGGCGGGGGCGACCGCGAAGCTCATGAAGGCGATGGTGCCGACCATCCGGGCGACGCCGACGAACCGCGGCGCTGGGGGGAGCGCATGGCAGGCGAGGTAGGCGTCGAAGCCCGCGACGAGCAGGAACACCAGGAGCGAGAGCGCCAGGTTCTTGCCCATGCTCACCGGCCCGGGTCGGGCGAGGGTGATCCACCCGGAGGGCCCCTGGGCCCAGCGCTCCATCCAATCCTTCTTCATCTGTTCCTTGGGATCGGGCGCGGCCGGAAAGGCGTAGAGCCCGGGCGCGAGGCCTTGGAGCGCCTTCTGCAGCGCTTCGAACTCGGTGATCCGGCCCCACTCGTTCCGCCGCCAAGGCAACACCATGTGGCTCGCCGCCGAGAGGGCGAAGACCAGCACGGTCGAAATGACGATGGGCAGCCAGAGTTGACCTAGGAAGGGCACGTCGGCCTCCGGGAAAGGAAGGCCCGATTCTCGCGCCCGGCGACCGGTGCGGCCAAGTGGGGGGGCGCGAGGCCCCGTCTCGAGCTCGGCGGGCGCGAGGCGCTCGAAACCCCTCGAGGCCCTCGCAGCCCTAGCGACCCTGCCGCCTACCCACTTAACGCTGCTCCGCCCCGCCGAGGAGGTTAATTGAGTACGGTCCATGGCAGACGGCGGAGGGCTCGGCCCCGACCCGGGCGAGAGGTGCCCCTCGGGCCCTGTGCTCGCCCGGGCGTCCCCGTGCCCCTCGAGGCCAGCCGGCCCTGTGCCCATTCACACGTGGGGATGTCGTCCGCGCTCTACAGCGCTGGCGAAGGGCGCGTGATCAGGGGCAGGCGCGTTGGCATGACAATTGCTGTTCGGGCGACGAGGTGATGACGATGACGCTCAACGAAAACACGGGGGGGCGACTCGGGGCGGCGACAGGGAACCCCTCCCCTCGGGCAGGGTGCCCGCGGAAGGCCCTGTCGAGCCTTGGTGCGTGGATGCGCCCGGGCCCATCGCTTCGACCAGGAGGCACCATGACCCGCTCGACTTGTCTCACGCTCCTCATCGCCTGCGCGCCGGCGCTAGCCTTCGCGCAGCAGGACGCTCCCCCTCCGCCCCCGCCTCCGGATGCCGCGGTGGCCGAGGGACAGCCACCGCCCGAACCGCCGCCTTCCGAGGTGCCACCGCCTCCGCCGCCGCCGGCGCAGGGCCCGCAAGCGGCGGCTCCTCCGCCCGCGCCGGCCGCTCCCGCGCCCGCGGCTGCCGGCCAGTGGGTCCACACCGAGCAGTACGGCTGGCTCTGGATCCCCTACGCCCAGCAGTACACCTACATCCCGAGCGATCCCCAGGTCTTCCCCGACCAGTACGTGTACTACCCGGTCTACGGCTGGCGCTGGGTGGTGGCGCCGTGGGTCTACGGCTACGGGCCGTCGCCGTACTGGGGTGGGCCCGGTCTCCGGTTCTTCGTCTGGTACTCGCACCCGTGGTTCCGCGTCGGCGGCTACTGGGGCTGGGGCGGCTATCGGGGATGGGGTGCCTATCGCGGCTGGGTCGGTCCCCGCTCGTGGGGGGCCCACGGCTGGGCGAGGGCGCCCGCCTACTACCGGAGCGGCGTCGGCGGACCGCATCCATACGCGTTCCGCCCTGCCCCGGCTCGGCGAGCCGTCGAGCGGGGGAGGGTCCGGGAAGAGCACCGCCGGTAGCGCAGCGCGTCGTCGGACGGGGTCGTCCGGGCAACATCCCGATTGAACGAGGCTCTGCGTGCGAAGAGCGGGAGGGCTCCGCGGAGGTGGATTCCGCGGAAGCCCTCCCGACCCTTTCTGGTCCTCGGAAGATGCCGGCGGATCGCGTAGTGCGACCTAAGGTCGCAGGCTCGCTCGCGCGCTTGGCGCTGGGCCGGCGACCCCTGCAGGGGTACGCTTGCACTTACGCCCCACGCGGGGAGCGCACATGTCCGTCCGGATCCGTCGGGTCTTGGCGTATGCCGCCGGGGTGCTGTGGGCCTTGGTGGGCCTGGCGCTGACATCGCTTGCGGTGAAGCCGCTCGCCGGGCCGTTCTTCATGTTCCAGTTCGCCGCCGTGGTCGGGGCTGCTCTCTTCGGCGGCCTCGGGCCTGGCCTGCTCGCGACGCTCGTATCGTGCATCGGCTTCTTCGCGGCCTTCTTCCCGCCGCACCTCAACAGCCCCGAAGGCTACCGGCTCTCGAGCCTCTTGCTCGTGTCGCTCATCTTCGTGGGGCTGGCGGCGCGGCTCAGGACCGCCAAGGCCGTCGAGACCTCGGCCCGCCTCCGCCTGGCGGCCGAGAAGGCCGAGGCGGAGGCGGCGCGGGCCAAGGCGGAGAGGGCCGAGGCCGAAGCGAAGGCCATCGGGGCCCAGCAGGAGCGCCTGGTGGCGGTGGTGAGCCACGACCTCCGTAGCCCCATCAACGCCATCACCATGACGGTGCAGCGCCTCCAGCGGCACGACGACGTGTCGGAACGTCAGATGAAGGGGCTCGCCCTCATCATGGCGAGCGCCCGGCGCATCCAGTCCCTCATCGCCGACCTGCTCGATTACGCCCTGACGCGCCAGGGCTCGGGCCTGCCGGTGAGCAAGCAGCCCGCCCGGATGGGCGACATCTGCCAGACCGCGCTGGCCGAGATTCGCAGCACCCACCCGAACCGAACCATCCTCCTCGAGGTGACCGGCGACGACGCGGTGTCCCTCGACGCCGCGCGGGTCGAGCAGGTGGTGTCGAACCTCGTCACCAACGCCCTCAAGCACGGGGCCGACGGCCCGGTGACGGCGACGGTGCGCGGCGACGGTGCGGCTGTGAAGCTCGAGGTCGCGAACCAGGGCCAGCCCATCGCCCCGGAGCTCTTGCAGGTGCTCTTCACGCCCTTCCACCCCGGCGTGAACTCGAAGGGCGTCGGCCTCGGCCTCTTCATCGTCCGCGAGATCGCCCGGGCCCACGGCGGCAGCGTGTCGGTGCGCTCGGACGACCAGGGGACCCGCTTCACGGTCGTCTTCCCGAAGGGAGCGGCCTGAAGAGGCGGGGGGGGCGCGCGGCCACGGGCGCTCGCCGTGCGCCCGGCCGGGCGTTGTTCGGGACCGCGCCGGCCGGCATGCTGAGGGGGTGGCCACGCTTCGCGACTGGATTGCCGCGGACCCGTTCACCCTGGTCCTCTCGTCGGGCTTCTTCGGGTTCTACGCCCACGCCGGATTCGTCTCGGTGCTGGAGGAGGAACGCCTCTGGCCGACGCGCATCTGCGGATCGAGCGCCGGGGCCCTGGTCGGCGGCCTGTGGGCCGCGGGCGTGCCCGCCCGCCGCCTGCGCGAGGAGCTCCTCGCGCTGCGCCGGGCGCACTTCTGGGACGCGTCCCCTGGGCTCGGGCTCCTGCGCGGCGCTCGCTTCCGGGCTCGCCTCGAGGCGCTGGCGCCGGCGCGAACCTTCGAGGAATGCCGGGTACCCCTCGCCGTCTCGGCGCTCGACCTCCTCGCCCGCCGGACGATGATCCTGAGGGAGGGTGAGCTCGTTTCACGCCTCCTGCGCCGCGCCATTCCTGTTCCAGCCGGTCCGCATCGGCGGCCGCCTCTACCTGGACGGCGGGGTGCTCGACCGCCACGGGCTCGCCGGGACCTCGCCCGGCGAGCGCGTCCTCTACCACCACCTCAGCGGGCGCTCGCCCTGGCGGCGGAGGAACAGCCCGGCGCTCCGGGCCCCCGAGCGGCCCTTCCTGCAGGCGGTGGCCTTCGAGGGCCTGCCACGCGTCGGCCCGTTTCGCCTGGAGCGCGGCCCGGAGGCGATGGAGCGGGCCGCCCTGGGGTTGCGTCACGCCCTCGCGCAGCCGGTTCGAGCCGAGGCCGCCACCGCACGTCCCTCGCCGGCCCGGCCGCCCGGCGGCCCGCCGACGCCGCCTGAGCGCTGACCCTCGCCCGGGCCGAGGAGGCCTTCGAGAGTGGCCGTACCTCCCGGGGAGCGGGGCTCGGCCCCGGGCAGGGCCCGCACTGCGACATAATGGGCCCCGGTGTGCTCCTCTTGGCGATGGGCGGCTCCCGCCGGCTTGGACCGGGCGCGCGGGATGGAGGCGGCCATGATGTACCAGGCGACGACGGCGAACGGTCAGGACATGGGCGAGGGGGAGCTGCGCGGCGCCCTCGAGGCGGCCTTCCGGGCCATCGGTGAGCGCCGGCGCGTCCTCGTCATCCCCCCCGACGCCACCCGCCTCCACTCGTGGGCCGGGCGCATCACGGAGCTCGCCTACGAGCACTATCGGTCGAGGCTGGTGGACATCCTGCCCGCGCTCGGCACGCACACCCCCATGAGCCGCGAGGAGCTCACGCGCATGTTCGGCCGAGTGCCGCACGAGCTGTTCCGCGTGCATCGCTGGCGGGAGGACGTCGAGACCCTCGGGCGGGTTCCGGCCGCGCTGGTGCGCGAACTCTCGGAGGGTCGAGTGTCCTTCGACTGGCCAGCGCAGGTGAACCGGCTCGTCGCGAGGGGTGGACACGACCTCGTCCTCTGCATCGGCCAGGTCGTCCCCCACGAGGTCGCGGGCATGGCCGGCCAGAGCAAGACCCTCTTCGTCGGCACCGGCGGGAGCGAGGCCATCCACAAGAGCCACTACCTGGGCGCGGTCTACGGGATGGAGCGGATGATGGGGCGGGTCCGCACCCCGGTGCGCGACCTGTTCGTCTACGCCTCGGAGCACTTCGCGGCTCACCTCCCGGTGGTGTACGTGCTCACGGTGGTGGGGCCGGGCAGGAGCGGCGAGCCCGCGCTGCGCGGGCTGTTCGTGGGGGACGACGAGGCGACCTTCGCCCGCGCGGCGGAGCTCGCCTTGGAGGTGAACCTCACCCTCCTCGAGGAGCCGCTCGACAGGGTGGTGGTCCACCTCGATCCCGCCACCTTCAAGAGCACCTGGATCGGCAACAAGGCCATCTACCGGACGCGCATGGCCATCGCCGACGGGGGAGAGCTCGTCATCCTCGCCCCCGGGGTGCGCCAGTTCGGCGAGGACCCCGACATCGACCGCATCATCCGGGCGCACGGCTACCTCTCGACCCCCGAGGTCTTGGAGCGCGTCGAGAAGAGCCCCGAGCTGCAGGCGAACCTGAGCGCCGCCGCGCACCTCATCCACGGCTCCTCGGAGGGGCGCTTCACCATCACCTACGCTCCCGGGGGGCTCAGCGAGGCCGAGGTGGTGCGCGCCCAGTTCCGCTACCTGCGCCCGGAGGCGGCCCTGGCGCGGTACCCGGTGGGCCGGCTCCGGGAAGGCTGGAACGAGCTCGCCGGGGGGGAGAGGATCTACTTCATCTCGAATCCGGCCCTGGGCCTGTGGGCTCACCGGGCGCGCTTCGCAAGCCTGGGGCCACCCGGAGCCGCCCCCTCGACGCGGTGAGGGGCGCTCCCGGCGACGCGCGGGGAACCTCGCGGGGGGGGGACGCCTCGCGGTGCCGGCTGGCTCGCGCGCGACCGAGCCCGCGGCGGTGGTCGCCTCACCCGGCGAAGGGCGTGTCGAGCAGGCCCTTCAGGCCCGGTCGCCATCCGTACAGGCCGCCCGCGGTCGGCTCGGCCGAGAGCGCCTCGGCGCCCTCGCCCTGGCGAGAGGTGGTGACGAGGAGGAGCCCGAGGTCCGGCCCGCCGAAGGCGCAGCAGGTCGGCTTGCGGACCGGCATCTCGACCGTCCGCTCCCGCCGCCCGTCCGGCGCCCACCGCTCGATCCGGTACCCCTCCCATACCGTCACCCAGAGGTAGCCCTCCCGGTCGGTGCAGGCGCCGTCGGGCACGCCCGGACCCTCGACCGT
>DATJVF010000146.1:0-6770 GCA_035501995.1 Anaeromyxobacteraceae bacterium | reverse complement strand
TCTTCGGCGCCGCCCTCGCCCTCCACCTCGCCGGCGCCCCCCGCCGCAAGATCAGGCTGCGCCGCTTCCTCGACCGGACCGATCGCTAACCGGCGGGCGCTCGCCCACCCCGGCGGCGCGGATCCTCACCCCTCCTCGCCGCAGGCCAGGGCGGCGATGGAGGCGATCCGCCACAGCTCGAGCAGGGCCGCCAGGCCGGCGCCGAGCACCCCGGCCATGACCCTCGGGCCGAGCACCAGGACGAGCGGAGCGCCCTTGGCCATCCCGAGGGCGGCGGCTTCGACCGCCTCCACCGACCCGGTTACCACCAGGCCCGTCACCCCCAGGGCCAGGGCCGCGAGGGCGAAGGCCCCCGGGCGCGCCAGCACCCGGGCGAGCGCGAGGGCGAAGGCGTGCACCGCGCGCTCGCCCCGCAGCGCCGTCCGCGCCAGGGCCGCGTCGGCGCCCAGGGCCCCGAGGAGGAGGAGCGCGAGGGCGAGCGCGAGGGCGAGGGCGCCGACCGAGGCCGGGAAGAGCGCCCTCAGGCCGCCCGGCCGGACGAGCGCGAGGGCCAGGCTCGCCAGGGCGGCGGCGGTGGCGCAGGCCTGGGCGAGGAGCTCGAAGACGAAGCCCAGGAGGGCGGTGCCGAGCAGCCGCGCGAACCCGAAGGCGAACCCCTCCGCGAAGCGGGGGCGCGGCGCCTCCGCCGCGAGCTCCCCGCCGAGGGTGGGCAGGGCCCCCGACCAGAAGGCGATGCGCAGGGCGGCCGCGGCGCACAGCCCGGCGAGCCAGAGCCCGCCGAGCGTGTAGAGGGTCCGCGGCGCGGTCACCGCCGCGAGGGCCGAGGCGAGGAGCGCCGGGGGCGAGGCGAGGCCGCCCGCGAGCCGGGAGAGGAACCCGAGGCGCGCCATGGCGACGGCGAAGAGCAAGGCCGGCCAGAGGAGCGCGGCGCGCAGGAAGGCGACGAGGAGCGCCGGGGCGACGAGCCAGCCGCTGCGCCCGGCGGCCCGGGCGCCCCGCAAAAGCGCCTCGAGCGTCGTGGGAGCCGCCACCGGCCGAACCTAGCGGTGAGCGGGGCCCCTGTCGAGGCGGCGAGGGGCAGGAAACTTGATCCTGAACGCCGGGCCAGTATACTGCCGTTCAGCGCCGGGCGGGCGACGCAAGCTCGGGCGCGAGGAGGGCGGGCATGGCCATCGGACTCACGGAGCGGCAACTCGAGGTGCTGCGCTTCATCGCCAGCGAGATCGAGGAGCGCGGCTATCCCCCCACCATCCGCGAGATCGGGGAGGCGCTCGAGATCGCCTCGACGAACGGGGTGAACGACCACCTGAAGGCGCTCGAGAAGAAGGGCTACCTGCAGCGGGACGCGGCCAAGTCGCGGGCCCTCATCCCGACCGCCCAGGCGCGCCAGGAGTTCGGCCTCGGCCACTTCCACGAGAACGTGGTGTCGCTCGCCGCCCGCCGCGAGGCGCGCTCCGGGCGCCTCGTCGAGATCCCCATCGTGGGCCGGGTGGCCGCCGGCCAGCCCATCCTGGCCGAGGAGCAGATCGAGGATACCGTCCAGGTGGACAGCTTCTTCCTCGGGACGAGCAAGAAGGTCTACGGCCTGCGCGTGCAGGGCGACTCGATGATCGGCGATGGCATCCTCTCCGGCGACTACATCTTCGTGAAGAAGCAGCTGCAGGCGGAGGACGGCGAGATCGTGGTGGCCCTCATCGACGACGAGGCCACCGTGAAGCGCGTCTACTTCGAGGGCGACCGCATCCGCTTCCAGCCCTCGAACCCGCGCATGGCCCCCATCTACGTGCGGCGGGAGGACTTCCGCAGCACCATGATCCTCGGGGTGGTGGTGGGCGTCTACCGGCGGATCGGCAGCTGACGGTTCAGCCTCGCGTCTTCGCCTGCTTGATGTAGCGGTCGAGGTCCTCACGGTCGATGAGCGAGAGCACCTCGATGGTGTTCTGCCGCTCGGTCCGCCGGTAGAGCAGCCGCACGTCGGTGGCCCCCCGCACCCGGTAGTAGCCGGGGAGGCCCTCGAGCGGGAGCGCGCGCAGGCTCGGGTGACGGTGGTCCTGGGCGAGCAGGGCCGCCTGCTTGAAGGCGGCCCGCTGGACCCGGCGATCCCAGCCCTCGAGCGAGTCGTAGAACTCGCGCGTGTAGACCGGCATGAGCCAGCTCGCCGGCGCCTCCTCGGGCTCGCCCGGCTCCTCGTTGGGGACGGGCGCACTCGGCGCCGGGGCGACGCTGCGGGCCCGAGAGAGCTCCGCCTCCAGGGTGCGCTCGCGCTCTTGGGCCCGCTCGAGGCGTCCCTCGAGGGCGTTCGCCCGCGCCTCGCTCTCGCGCAGGGCCGCCCGCAGGCGCTGGGCCTCGACGGCCTCGTCGACGGCCCTCGCCGCGGCGAGCTCGCCCTCGAGGCGCGCGAGCTCGAGCTGAAGGCGCTCGGCCCGCTCCCTGGCCCGCGCCGCCTCCTCGACGGCATGGGCCTCGCGCGCCCGGGCCTCCTTGAGCCAGGCCTGGAGCTTCTCGCGCCCCTCCTCCCCTTTGCGCCTCAGGCTCTCCGCCCGCTCCTCGGCGCGGGCGAGCCGCCCTTGCGCCTCCTCGAGGCGCCGCTCGAGCAGGGCCGCCTGGCGGCGAGCGGCGTCCTGGGGGTCGGCCGGAGCGGGCTCCTCCGCCCCGCCCGGCCCGGCCGGGCCGTAGTAGGCGGAGACGAGCCGCGCCAGGGTCGGCCGCGCCTGGTCGCGGACGGCCGGCGAGGGGTCGCACAGGACGCGCCAGAGGGCGAGCGGCAAGGCCCCCTCGCCCGCGCAGGCGTCGAGCAGGTCCAGGGCGGCCTCGGCCCCGAGGGGCAGGCGGGCCAGGGCCGGCCGCTCCCATCCCGCCCGCAAGAGCGCCATCACCCGCGCGCGCGAGGCGGGGGCGGCCCGGAGCTCGTCGGCGACGAGGTCGCAGCGCTGCACCTCGCCGAGCCCCTCCTGGCGGAAGCCGGGCTGGCTGAGGCCGAGCTCCTTCACCAGGCGGGCGGTCTCCTCGGGCGTGAGCGCGAGGTAGAGGAAGACCGACAGGCCGTCGCGGTCGAGCTCTTCGAACCGCACCTCGTAGCCCGCATCGGGCAGGGCCGTCCGCGGGGCGCTCTTCGCCCGCGAGCTCTTCCGAGCCCCCGCGCCACCTCCGGGGCCTCGCGGCTCCCGCTTCGCCACCGTCACCTCGGGGGCGCGGGCTCTTGGGGCGCCTCGCGCGTCTCGGCCCGGAAGACCTCGCCTTCCCGGAGCTTCCAGGCGTCGGGCACCGGGAGCTCCCAGCGGAAGCTCGGGGCCAGGGCGGCCGAGGTCATTCCCTGCACCTGCAGGCCGACCGCCATCTCCACCCGGGCCGCCTCGCGGGGAAACGGCTCGACCCACCAGGTCCCGAGCGCCACCCCGGTCGGCAGCTCGGCCGAGAACCGCTCCGGGTCCGCGAGCAGGCGGTAGGGTTCGCCGTTGCCGGTCATCTCCCCGTAGGCCTTTCCGGCCTCGCTCGTGAAGCGGAAGGCGAGCTGCCGGAAGGCGACCGGGACCACCACCCGCAGGGTCGGGTGGGCGGCGGCGGCGGCCCCGCTCGCGTCGCGCTCGAGCCGGCGGGGCGCGCCCCACAGCGCGAAGTCGATGCGCAGCCCGCGCTCGTGGGTCTCCGGGTTCTCGCCGGGGCTCACCGAGAGGACGTCGAGGCGCAGCCCCTCTTCGACGGCGGAGAGGAGCGGGGTGTATCCGGCGCGCAGGGCCGCGAGCCGCTCCATCGCGTAGGCTCGCCAGGCCTCGGCCTCCCCTTCCCCACCCTTCCCGGCCACGACCTTGAGGGCGCTTCCCTCGAGCGCGGCCCTGGGGAAGCGCATCTTCAGCCCGTCGACGGCCTCGAACCACCAGCGCAGCGCGGCCCGCGCCTCCTCGGCCCCGGAAGGCCCCGGGGCCCCGCGGGCCACCGTGGCCCGCTCGAGCATCTCCCGGCGCAGCTCCACGCGGGCGAGGCGGATCGCCTCCGCCTCGCTGCGCCGCGCGATCTGCGCGATCGCGATGAGCAGCACGACGCCGACGATCACGATGGGCACGAGTAGGCGTAGGGCCTTCATGCCCGGCAGGGATACCCGCCGGAGGGGAGTCCTGGCAAGGGGCCAGCCGCCCACACCCGCACTCCCATCCCGGCCCCGCCGCCGGCGCCGAGGGGTCAGGCGGCGGCCACCAGGGCGGCCATGCTGCGCAGGCCCGAGCGGTCGAACTCGTAGACGAGCGCGCGGGGGCGCCTCACCGGCTCCTCGGCGGCGCGCGAGGCCGAGCCCGAGCACAGCACCGGCGTCGGCCCGGAGGGACCGGGGAGGTCGACGCGGAAGCTCGTGTGGCGGTGCCCGTGGAGCACGGCGGCGATGGGGATCTCGGCCACCAGCCGCACCACCTTGTAGGCGTCGGCGAGGGGCATGCGGGCGAGCTGCAGGTCCGAGTCGACCCGCTCCCGCGGGATGACGATGTGGTGGTGGAGGGCCAGGATCACCGCCCGCCCCTGCTTCAGGGCGGCCCGGGCGAGCTCGCGCGCGGCCGAGAGCTGCTCGGAGCCGAGGGCGCCGGGCGTGGTGAGCGGCTCCTCCCCGTGGCGGGCGCTGTCGAGGGCGACGAGCGTCACCTCGGGGGAGAGCTCCACCGCGAGCGGGAAGACCTCGGCGGGCCTCTTCATGCCCCGACCGTCCGGCCCGAGCGTGCGCAGGAAGCGCCAGGTGGCGGCGGCCTCGTAGCTCCAGACGTCGTGGTTCCCGGGGAGGACGGTGAGCTTCTTCGCGCCCGCCCAGGGCGAGAGCAGCTCGGCCACCCGCTCGAACTCGGCCGCTTCGCCGGAGAGCGTCAGGTCGCCGGTCACCACCAGGTGGTCGACGGCCTCCTCCTCCAGGGCCTGCAGGATGCGGCGGAGCAGCTTCAGCGAGTGTCGATCGCATTCGCGCTGGGTGATGCCATGGCGCGGGTAGCGGGCGCGCTCGCCGACGTGCAGGTCGCTGATGTGGCCGAGGCGGAGAATGGGGCACCCCTTCGCCGTTCGCGGGGGATGCTAGCGGCGCCGCCCCGAGGCTGTCAAAGAGCGCCCCTTCCTCCGAGAGGGCGCCGTTCGCCTCGGCGCGCGGCGCGCTTTGGCGCGCCCGCGAGGACCGTGGGGCGCCCTTGAGGCCCGAAGGGGCGCCCCTCGGAGCGAGGCGCGCCGGCCCGGGGCGCTCGGGGGTCCCAAGCTTTTAGTTGCCCGGATCTCCTCGAGTGGGTATCCCTCTTCTGCACCGGGGGGGCCACCTCCTCGGGCGGGCGGAAGGAGGACGGCCATGGCTGACAAGGAGAGGAAGGCCGCGGGGGCGCAGGTCGCTCCTGCCATGGGTCCCCCCGGGCTCATCAACAAGGAGGACATCCCGCAGGTCCTGCCCATCCTTCCCTTGCGGAACTCGGTCTTCTTCCCGGGCGGCGTCTTGCCGCTGGCGGTCGGTCGGCAGAAGACCATCGCCCTCATCAAGGACGCGGTCCGCGACGAGCAGGTCATCGGGGTGGTGACGCAGCGCCGGGCCGAGGAGGAGGACCCCGGGGCGGCCGACCTCTACACGGTCGGCACCGTGGCCCGCATCGTGAAGCTCCTCAAGATGGGCGAGGACAACTACTCGCTCGTGGTGCAGGGCCTGGCGCGCTTCAGGGTGCTCGACCTCGTGCAGGAGGCGCCCTACTTGAAGGCGCGCATCGACCCGGTGGAGGACCGGACCGCGGTCGACGAGGTCGAGGTCGAGGCGCTCGCCATCAACCTGAAGAAGCTGGCTCGCGAGGTCATCGAGCTCATGCCCGAGCTGCCGGCGGCGGCCACCGAGCTCGTGGAGAGCATCACCCATCCCGGCCACCTCGCCGACCTCATCGCCCAGAACGTGGACGTGCCGCTCGAGGAGAAGCAGCAGGTCCTCGAGACGGCCGACCTGAAAGCGCGGATGAAGCTCGTCCTCGAGCTCCTCAACCGCAAGCGGGAGATCCTGAAGCTCTCGAACAAGATCGACTCCGCCGTGAAGGGCGAGATGTCGAAGACCCAGCGCGAGTACTACCTGCGCCAGCAGCTCAAGGCCATCAAGGAGGAGCTCGGCGAGCTCGGCGAGGAGGAGGAGGAGCTCGACGAGCTGGCGGAGCGGCTCAAGAAGGCCGGCCTGCCGCCCGAGGTGGACAAGGTGGCGCAGAAGGAGCTGAACCGGCTGAAGAGCATCCCGACCGCCAGCTCAGAGTACACCGTCGCGAGGACCTACCTCGACTGGATCGCCGACCTCCCCTGGTCGAAGCGCACCGACGACAACCTCGACATCGAGAACGCCCGCGGGATCCTCGACACCGATCACTACGGCCTGCAGAAGATCAAGAAGCGCATCCTCGAGTACCTGGCCGTCCGCAAGCTGAAGAACGACATGCGCGGCCCCATTCTGTGCTTCGTCGGGCCCCCCGGCGTGGGCAAGACCTCGCTCGGCCAGTCCATCGCCCGGGCCACCGGGCGCAAGTTCGTCCGCCTCTCCCTCGGCGGGGTGCGCGACGAGGCGGAGATCCGGGGGCACCGCCGGACCTACGTCGGCGCGCTCCCGGGACGGATCCTGCAGCTGCTGCAGCGGTCGGGGACGCGGAACCCGGTCTTCATGCTGGACGAGGTGGACAAGCTGGGTGCCGATTTCCGAGGCGACCGTGGTGCGCAATTACATCGAGACTCTGGTGAATCTGCCGTGGAAGAAGAAGAGCAAGATCTCGCGCGACATCGCCGCGGCAGAGAAGACGCTC
>DATJVF010000145.1:0-3645 GCA_035501995.1 Anaeromyxobacteraceae bacterium | reverse complement strand
CCGTCGAGCAGGGGGTGGCTCAGCTCCGCACCGCCCCACCGGCCCGCGGCCTCGCCAAGGCCCCCCGCCCGCCCCAGGCAGCGGCGGTGGCGACCCGCGAGAAGCAAGAGGTGGCCGAACCCCCGCCGGAACCCTCGGGGGTGTTCGCCCTGGCGCGTGAGCAGGAGGCCAAGGGCCAGAAGGAGGTGGCCCGCGACCTCTATCGCGAGTACGTCGAAAAGTTTCCCCGGGACCCCAACGCCGCCCACGCCCACTACCGCCTGGGCGAGCTCGCCTACGGCGATCACAAGTATCCCGAGGCGATCGTGGAATACGGCAAGGTGGCGCAGGATTTCCCGCACGCCGAGGAGGCGCCCGACGCCCTCTACCGGACGGCCGAATCGATGCTGGCCATCGACCTCAGGGACGACGCCATGGTGGTCCTGTCCGAGATCCCCACCCGCTACCCGACGAGCGCGGCCGCCGCCCGCGCCAAGGAGCGCCTCGCGGACCTGAAGGGCGGCGGGGGGGCCAAGAAGAAGTGACGGCTGGTCACCTCCCAACCGTTGACGCGCGCCACCGCTGGAACCCTTTCGGGGCTTCCAGGTGGGCGCCGTCCCCTGAAGGGGGCCCATGTTCCAGGCCGGGGGCCAAGGGCCGCGAGAGGTCCCTCGCGCGAGCGGGCGAAATCGGCGGGGCGCCGCCGAGGCTCTTCGCCCGCGAGGGGCGCATGAGCGGCCGAGCGCTTATAGTGGTCGAAGATGTCGACCTGTCCAACCTGCAGTGAAGAGGGCACGCCGGGCGCACTCTTCTGCGGATACTGCGGTACCCGCCTCGTCGCGGCCCGCAAGAGCGACGGGTCGGTCGACCCCCTCATCGGGCAGACGCTGAACGGCACCTACCTCATCCAGCAGCGGATCGGCAGCGGGGGCATGGGCCACGTCTACAAGGCCCTCCACACCAAGCTGGAATCGCCGGTGGCGGTCAAGATCGTGAGGCGGGAGCTCCTCGCCCACGACGCCATGGCGCGCCGCTTCCAGCGCGAGGCGCGCGCCGCCTCGCGGCTCCACCACCCCAACGTCGTCGGCGTGACCGACTTCGGGCAATCTCAGGACGGGACGCTCTTCATGGTCATGGAGTACGTGACCGGCAGGAGCCTCTCGCGCGTGATCGCCGACGAGGCGCCGCTCGCCGAGCGGCGGGTGGTCCACGTCGGGGCCCAGATCCTCTCGGCCCTGGCGGCGGCCCACGCGAGCGACATCCTGCACCGGGACCTCAAGCCCGAGAACATCATGCTCGAGGCGCGCCGCGACGACCCCGATTCGGTCAAGGTCCTGGACTTCGGCATCGCCAAGCTGCTGGCGGTGGGGGCGAGCGCGTCCACGCTCACTCAGGCGGGCCTCGTCTGCGGCACGCCCGGTTACATGAGCCCCGAGCAGCTGCAGGGGGAGGACCTCGACCCGCGCAGCGACCTGTTCTCGGTGGCGGTCGTGCTCTACGAGATGCTGACCCAGCGGCTGCCCTTCGACGCGCAGACGCCCATGGAGCTCTTGCACCGGCACCTCTCGGAGCCCATCGCACCCCCGAGCCAGCGCGGGGGGCGCCCCATCGCGCCGGTGCTCGAGGGGCTCGTCATGCAGGCTCTGTCCTCGGTGCGCGAGTCGCGCCCGAGGAGCGCCGAGGAGATGCGCGAGCAGCTCCTCGCCTCGCTCGTGCCGCCGGCCGAGGAGACGGCCCAGCGCAGCCCGACCGAGGTCCTGCCGCGGAGCGATCCCGACCGGCCGGTGGCGGTGCCCCGCCGGACGACCTCGCGCCCGGAGGGCCCGCCTCCACGCACGCCCCCCCGTTCCGGTCCTGCCGTGAAGCCCCTGACCGAGGAGCGACGGACGCCCGGGGTCGAGCGCAGTCGCTCCGGGCCGGGCCTGCGCCCGACCGGGCTCGTCGTCGGCCCGACCCCGGCCGGAGGAGCGAGCGCCTTCGAGCCGGAGGTGCTGAAGCGCATCGAGGAGCGCCTGGCGCTCCTCCTCGGCCCGGTGGCGCCGCGCCTCGTGAACAAGGCGAGCCAGTACGCCTCCAACCTCGACGAGCTGCATCAGCAGCTCGCCGGCTACATCCCGTCGAAGGAGGACCGCCGCCGGTTCCTGGCCGAGAGCGGGGCCGAACGGACTTTCGCGACGGTCGAGCGGACGCGCGCGACGCCAGCCGCCGCGGCGGCGCCGGCGGTGGCGTGGGATCCCGCCCTGCTCGACCGCGCACGACGCGATCTCGCCGTTCACCTGGGGCCGCTCGCCCGGGTCATCGTGCGCCGCGTGCACCCCCGGGCCCACAGCTTGCGGGAGCTCTACGAGCTCTTGTCGCGCGAGATCCCGAGCGAGGCCGAACGCGAGGCGTTCAGGCGCCAGGCTCCGCCCGAGGTGGGCCAGGAGTGATCTCCCGGCCCGCGCCAGCTTAAGCTCGTCCCCCGGACCCTCCGGCCGCCCCTTCCTGGCAGGCTCGGTCCTCGGACGGGGCCGCCCCTTGGGCGAGCGAGCGGTGGAGCCGCTCGCAGCGCTCGGACTCGCCCCGGCAGTAGTGGTCGAGCCAGTAGGCGAGCTCCGCCAGGCGGGAGACGGTCGGGTAGAGCGGGCAGCCGGCTGTGAAGGTGCAGCTCATGCCGGCCTTCCACTCTAGGAGATGGCGAGGGCGCGCTTCAACGGTAGGGGTCTGCCCACAAGGCCACCCTCCGTGAACGGGAGGGCGACGCACGTGGGGGCGCCACCCACAGGGGCGCAGGTCAGGCGACCGCCGACCAGCCCTCCGCTCGGCCCGCCTTCCTCGAACGTCCGGCTCGGGGGGGAGCGGCCCGGGTGAGGGCCGGCCGCCGCGTTCCTCGACCGCGGCCGAGGCCTCGCGCCGCCGGAGGGCGTCCCTCGCCGGGCTGCGAGTGTCGACCTCACCCGCCGTGATCATCGGCTCCTTGGCGCTGGAAGGCCCGGGGCGAGGGAGCCCCTCGAGGCGGGGCACGGCCCCAGATCGGACCTTGCGCCGGCTCCCGGCCGCCGCGAGATCCGCACCTCGGCCGGTGCACCCGCGGCGGCGAGGGCCCCTCTCGCGCGAGGGACCGAAGGCCTCCCCCGGGTCCCGGCGATCCGGTGGGCGCTCGACGAGCCTCCACCTCGAAAGGAGATCGCACATGATCCTCACCACGGGAGCGACGGGCACGGTCGGCCGGGAGGTGGTGGCCCAGCTCCTCGCGGCCGGACAGAAGGTCCGGGCCCTCACGCGGGATCCCTCCCGGGCCCGCTTCGACGGGCGGGTGGAGGTGGTGAAGGGCGACCTCGACCAGCCGGAGACGATCGTCCGCGCGGTCGAGGGCGCCGAGCGGCTGTTCTCGCTCGTCACCGGCCCGCAGGGGCCCGTCCAGGAAGCGGCCCTCGCCCTGGCCGCGAAGAAGGCGGGCGTCCGGCAGATCGTCAAGCTCTCGGTGCTGGGGGTGGATCAAGGACAGGGCAACGCCATCGCGCGGTGGCACGAGGCCGGCGAGCGGGCGGTGCGGGAGTCGGGGATCGCCTGGACCTTCGTGCGGCCGGGGAGCTTCATGTCCAATGCGCTCTTCTGGGTCGGCACCATCAGGAGCCAGGGGAAGGTCTTCGCGCCCTACGGGGAGGGCAAGTTCTCGCCGGTCCA
>DATJVF010000144.1:0-8220 GCA_035501995.1 Anaeromyxobacteraceae bacterium | reverse complement strand
ATCGCCGAGAAGCCGAAGAAGAAGAAGCGTGCCGCCGGCAGCCCAATGGGGGCAGGTGGCGACATGGACGACATGGATTACTAGCCATCAAGTGGTCGTAATATCTTAGTTTTTAAGGTTGCTGTCCCTGGCGTGGCTCGTCGTTGACCGCGGCCTACATCGGAGGCAGACTCTCTAGCAAAGGACGGCGAGGGCAACCGCAACTACGCGCTCCAACGGGCGGAACCCGGATGTCGTCGCCGACGGGGCCCCAGGGAAACCTGGGGCCCCGTGTGTTATCGGGCGAGGCTCGCCGAGCGATAAGGGCACGCCCGCTACCCCTTCGGTTCTGAGCACGGGACCCGACGTCAGCGGCTCGGCACGAAGGGCTCCCTCGAGGCGATGTAGACGACGTTCCGGGTCGACCGCTTGCCCCGGTACATGGCGCGGTCGGCGAGCTCGAGCACCTCGGACTTGCGGGTGGTGTGCTCGGGGTAGCTCGCGAGCCCGATGGAGACGGTGATACGCACCCTCGCCCCCTCGCGGGACAGGAACACGTGGTCCTCGATGGAGCGCCGGATGCGCTCGGCGACCTTGAGGGCGCCGCCGGAGTCGATCCCGATGAGGACCGCCACGTACTCGTCCCCTCCGTAGCGCGCCACCACGTCCTCGTCGCGCACGCAGGCCTTGAGGACGCGCCCGACCTCGACGAGGAGCTTCGAGCCGACGAGGTGGCCGTAGTGGTCGTTCACGGCCTTGAAGCGGTCGAGGTCGAGGAAGAGCACCGAGAAGGGGTTCCCCCCCTGGATCTCCCGGTCGAGCACGATCTCGAGGAAGCGGGTGTTGTAGAGGTGGGTGAGGTCGTCGAGGTAGGCGAGGTGCTCGACCTGCCGCAGGTGGCCGAGGGTGCGGAGCGCGAGGGCGAGGTGGCTGCAGACGAACTCGGCGCTCGCCACCTGCTGGGGGTCGGGCTTCCCGGCCACGAGGGCCAGCATGGCGCCGAGGAGCGCCTCGCCCTCCGCCACCCTGAGCACGAGGGCCGAGGCCGTCGGCGCCCCCGCGGGGAGGGGGAGGTCGGCTGCGGCCACGCTCGACCGGGCGACCCCACTCGCGGTCGCGCTCGCCAGGGCCCGGGCGCTCGCCTCGTCGACCCCGAACTGTCCGGCGAGGACGAGCTCGTCCTCGCGGGCGCGCTCGAGGAACAGGGCGCCCTTCGCGCCGAGCTCCTGGGCGAGGGCGGAGAGGGCGAGCGCCACCGCCCGGTCGTGGTCGAGCGAGGAGGTGATGCGCTGGCAGGTGTCGAAGAGCTGGATGTGCGAGCGCAGCGCCTTGTTCTCGGCGAGCAGGGCCCGGGCCGAGAGGCATTTCTGCACCGCGAGCTGCAGCGCCTCCGGGGTCACCGGCTTCACGAGGTAGTCGCTAGCCCCCGACTTCATGGCCCGCACCGCCGGATCGACCCGGTCGAGGGCGGTGATGACGAGCGCCTCCATGTTCGGGTCGAGGCGCTTCGCCTCGGCGAGCAGCTCGAGCCCGTCAGCGCCGGGTAGGACGATGTCGGTGATGAGGAGCTCGAACCTACGTTGGCGCAGGGCCTCGAGGGCGGCGTCGGCGGTCTCCGCCACCTGTACGTCGTACCCCGCCACCGACAGGTAGTCGGAGTAGAGCGTGCGGGCGAAACGCTCGTCGTCCACGAGGAGCACCGCCGCGCCCATGCCTGATGTATATCATGAGCGATGGAGTCGCTTCCTGCCGAGCGGAAGGCCCTCCTCTTCACCGCCGGCGGGGTCAGGCTCGCCTTGAGGCTCTCCAAGGTGCGCGAGATCGTGGCCACCTCCGGCCCCTCGCCCGAGCTCTCGTTCCGCGGTAAGAGCCTCCCCACCCTGCCGGTGGCGGAGGCGCTCGGCCTCAGGGCCGCGCGGGAGCGGTTCGCCCTCGTGACCGAGCTCGATCCACCGCTGGCCCTGCGGGTGGACGAGCTGCACGGCATCGTCGACCTCGCCTCCGCCGAGGTGTTCCAGCTCCCGGCCCGCACGCTGCTCCCCAGGCCGCCGCCCTTCCTGGGGGCGGTGGTGAGCGGGGGGGCGGTGGCGCTCGAGCTCGAGGTGGCCGCCCTGGGGGCGGTCCGGGAGCCGCTCGCCGAGCTGGCCCTCCCGCCCTCCGAGATCGAGGCCCCGAGGAGCCGCGAGCTCTTCTTCACCCGCGGGCCGCGCACCTTCGCGGTCCCGCTCCAGATCCTGGCCCGGGTCCTCGAGGGGCCCGAGATCTACCCGGTCCCGCTCGCGCCGGCTGCCCACCGCGGCCTGCTCTACTACGGCCGGGCCATCCACCCGGTCATCGACGTCGGCGTGCTCTACGGCGGACACCCGGTCGAGCGCGCCACCACCGCCCTCCTCCTCGACGCCGGCGCCAACGCCATCGCGGTCCTCGCCGACCGCATCCTGCCCGCCGACGACGAGGGGGGCGGGGTGTGCCGTCCGAGCTGGGACGAGCTGTTCGCCGGACCCTGAGGAGAGGGCCCGGGCCGTGCCGAAGCGCGCGTCAAACCTTGACAATCAAGGAATCCAGGCGTTACTGCTGCTCTACCACACCCCCTCGGACCCCCCATGCCCAAGAACCTTCTCCTCGCGGATGACTCCATCACCATCCAGAAGGTGGTGGGGATCACGTTCGCGGGCGAGGATTTCAAAATCACCGCCGTCGACAACGGCGAGGACGCCATCGCGCGCGCCAGGGAGCTGCGCCCCGACGTCATCTTGGCCGACGTGGTGATGCCGAGGAAGAACGGCTACGAGGTGTGCGAGACGGTGAAGGGCGATCCGGCCCTCCGCCACATCCCGGTGCTCCTGCTCGCCGGTACCTTCGAGGCCTTCGACGAGTCGCGCGCCCGCGCCGCCCGCGCCGACGGTCACATCGCCAAGCCCTTCGAGAGCCAGGCCCTCATCACCCGGGTGAAGGAGCTCCTCGCGTCGGCGGCGCCGGGGGCCGTCCCGGCCGAGCGCCCGGCCGAAAAGCCGGCTGCGCCTCCGGTTGCCCAGGCCCGCGCCCCGGCCGCCGCGCCGCCCCCCGGGCCGCGCCCGCCCATCGCCCAGGTGCCCGCGGCCTTCGCGGCGCGGCCGGCCGACCTCGGCCGGGCACCGGCCATCCCCACCCGTCCGCTGGGGGTCCCCTCCGTCGGGGTGCCGCCGACCTCCGCCCGGCCAGCGGCGACGCCTTTGGCCGCCCGCCCCAAGGTGTCGCCGGCCCCCGACCTCGGCCGGCCGGCCGGACCTCCCCCGAGCGCGCGGCCGCCCCTGCCGCAGCGTCCCCCGCTGGCGGCGCCCGCGCCGCCCCCCAAGGCGGTGCGGCCCCCGGTCGAGGCTCCGCGCGAGAACCTGCCCGTCCCGCCGGCGGTGCCGGCGCCTCCGCCGGCCGTGGAGCGGACCCAGGGCCTGCCCTTCGTCGCGCCCTTGCGTCCCCTGGGGAAGGTGGGGGCACCGGCCGAGGCCTCTCGCAAGGCCGAGCCCGAGCCGTCCCGCGCCCCCGACGCCATCGACCTCGACTTCACCGACCTCGACGTCACCGAGACCGGGGAGTTGGCTGCGCCGGCGAGCGCGCCCGCCAAGGCCCCGCCGGCCGCTCGGCCGGCGGCGAAGGCCTTTGAGGCCAAGCCCCCGCTCGAGCCCCCCGTGCCCGACGCGGCGCTGACCTCGCTCGAGGACATCGACTTCGGCCTGCCCTCCCAGGCGGCCGCCCCGCTCGCGCCCGCCGAGCCGCCCCCGGAGCCCGACCTGCCGCTGCTCGAGGTCGACGAGGAGGTGGAGCTCGTGCCGGTGGGCGAGGCGGCGGCGGGCGGGGAAGCGCTCGGGAGCCTCTCGCCCCTCGACCTCGGCGGCCCCCCGCCGGAGGCCGCGCCGGCGAGGCCGCCCGAGCGGGCGGCGCCGCCGCCAGCCGCGGCGGCCGACCAGGGCGGGGAGCGCGAGCTCCGCGAGGCCCTGTCCCGCGCCTCCCGCGAGGTCATCGAGCGGATCGCCTGGGAGGTCGTGCCCGAGCTCGCGGAGACCATCATTCGCGAGCACCTCGACCGGCTCGTAAAGGCACGGCAGGGCTAGCGCTCCCGCCCATCCGTCCTCGGACCGTCCCACCCCCCGGCGGCCCGGGCGGAGAGAGATCGCGACGTCGCATTCGGAGATTCCTCGTGAGTACCGACCTCAACAAGGGTTACGAGCACAAGGAGGTGGAGGCGCGCTGGTATCGCGTGTGGAAGGAGCAGGGCTACTTCCACGCCGACGAGCACGACCGTGCGCGGCCGCCCTTCTCGATCGTCCTGCCGCCGCCCAACGTGACCGGCTCCTTGCACCTCGGCCACGCCCTCACCGCCACCCTGCAGGACATCCTCGTCCGCTGGAAGCGGATGAGCGGCTACAACGCGCTCTGGCTCCCTGGGACCGACCACGCCGGCATCGCCACCCAGATGATCGTGGAGAAGGAGCTCAAGCGGACCGAGAGGAAGTCCCGCCACGAGCTCGGCCGGCAGGAGTTCCTGAAGCGCGTCTGGTCCTGGAAGGAGCGCTTCGGCTCGCGCATCGGCGAGCAGCACGAGGCCCTGGGCGCCTCGCTCGACTGGGCGCGCGAGCGCTTCACCATGGACGAGGGCCTCTCGCGGGCGGTGCGGGAGGTCTTCGTCCGCCTGCACGAGGAAGGTCTCATCTACCGGGCCCGCCGGCTCATCAACTGGTGCCCGGACTGCCACACCGCCCTCTCCGACCTCGAGGTGACCTACCGCGAGGGGGGCGAGCCGGGCGAGCTGTGGAGCTTCGCCTACCCGCTCGCGAGCCCGGTCGGCGAGAGGACCGAGATCGTGGTGGCCACCACCCGGCCGGAGACCATGCTCGGCGACACCGCCGTCGCCGTGCACCCCGACGACGAGCGCTACCGCGGCCTCGTCGGGCGCACGGTGGTCCACCCTCTGCTCGGGCGCGAGATCCCCGTCATCGCCGACGCCGTGCTGGTCGACCCGAAGTTCGGGACCGGGGCGGTCAAGGTGACCCCGGCCCACGACTTCAACGACTTCGAGGTGGGCGAGCGGCACGGCCTCGCGTTCATCACCGTCATCGGCCAGGACGGCCGGATGACCGAACTGGCCGGGCCGGTGGCCGGGCTGGACCGCTTCGCCGCCCGCAAGAGGGTGAAGGAGCTCATCGCCGAGAAGGGGCTCGAGCGCGGTGCCGTTCCCCACCGCGTGCCGCTCGGCCGTTGCCAGCGCAGCGAGACCGTGCTCGAGCCGCTGCTCTCGCCGCAGTGGTTCGTGCGGATCGAGCCCTTGGCGCGGCCCGCCATCGCGGCGGTGGAGGCGGGCGAGACCCGCTTCATCCCCGAGAGCTGGACCAACACCTACATGGCCTGGATGCGCAACATCCACGACTGGTGCATCAGCCGCCAGCTGTGGTGGGGCCACCAGATCCCGGCCTGGTACTGCCGGGACGGCCACGTCACCGTGGCCCGGGAGGCGCCGGCCGCCTGCGCGAGCTGCGGGAAGGGCGACCTCGTCCAGGACGAGGACGTGCTCGATACCTGGTTCAGCTCGGCCCTGTGGCCCTTCTCCACCATGGGCTGGCCCGAGCGCACGCGCACGCTCGAAACCTTCTACCCCACCTCGGTCATGGAGACCGGGCACGACATCATCTTCTTCTGGGTGGCCCGGATGATGATGATGGGGATCCACTTCATGGGCGAGGTCCCCTTCCGCGTGGTGTACCTGCACCCCATGGTGCGCGACGAGAAGGGCCAGAAGATGTCGAAGACCAAGGGGAACGTCATCGACCCCCTGGTCATCACCGAGGAGTACGGGGCCGACGCCCTGCGCTTCACGCTCGCGGCCCTCACCGCGCAGGGGCGCGACATCAAGCTCGCCAAGGAGCGCATCGACGGCTACCGCGCCTTCGCGAACAAGCTCTGGAACGCCACCCGCTTCGCCCTCATGAACCTCGAGGGCTACCGGGTGGACGCGCCGGGCGGGGAGGGCGAGCCGCGCTCGGCGGCCGATCGCTGGATCCTGGCCCGCTTGCAGCGGGCGGTGAACGAGACGCTCGACGCGCTCGAGCACTACCACTTCAACGAGGCCGCCGGAGCGGTCTACCAGTTCATCTGGCACGAGCTGTGCGACTGGTACATCGAGCTCGCCAAGGAGGCGCTCCACGGCGAGGAGCCCGGGCGGCGCGCCACCCAGGCCGTCCTCACCACCTGCCTCGAGGCCTCGCTCCGGCTCCTCCACCCCATGATGCCCTTCATCACCGAGGAGCTCTGGCAGACGCTCCGGGCCCGGGTGGGGGGAGGGGCTGCCCCCTCGATCATGGTCGCCCCCTACCCGAAGCGGGGGGAGGTGGACGAGGCCGCCCTGAGGGCCTTCGGACCCGTCATCGGGATCGTCGACGCCCTGCGCAACATCCGCGGCGAGATGAACGTGCCCTTCAAGGTGGCCCTGCGCGACGTCGAGGTGGGCGGGCTCTCGCCCGACGCGCTCGCCATGGTGCAGGGGGAGCGGTCGCGCATCGCCCGGCTCGCCCACCTGGAGGGCTTCTCCGCGAAGAGCGGGCCGACCGAGAAGCGCAGGGGCAGCGCGGTGGCGGTGGGGAGTGGCTTCGAGCTGCGGGTCCCGCTCGCCGGGGTGGTCGACATGGCAGCGGAGGGCGCGCGCATCGAGAAGGAGCTCGGGAAGGTGAGGGCCGAGCTCGCCCAGGTCGAGAACAAGCTCAAGAACCCGAGCTTCGTCGAGCGCGCGCCGCGCGAGGTGGTCGAGAAGGACCGCGCCCGGGTGGACGAGCTCGGCGAGAAGGTGGCCCGGCTCGCGGCGCACCGCCAGATGCTCCTCGAGGCGACCGGCACCCCCTCGCCGGGGGCCTAGCGGGCGCGCCATGCCGGCCCAGAGCGCCCTCGTCGAGCGGCTCATCGACCTCGCGCTCGAGGAGGACCTCCTGCTCGGCGACGCCACCAGCGAGGCGACGCTCGACCCGGGCGAGGTGGGGTCGGGGAGCTTCCTCGCCAAGGAGGACCTCGTGCTCGCCGGGACCGCGGTGGCGGCGCGGGTCTTCGAGCGGCTCGGCGCGAGCTGCCGCTTCCTCCGTCAGGACGGGGAGCGGGTGGCGCGCGGGACCAGGGTGGGGACGGCCGAGGGCGAGCTCCATGCGCTCCTCGCGGCCGAGCGGACCGCCCTCAACTTCCTCCAGCGCCTCTCGGGGGTCGCCACCCTCACCCGGGCCGCTGTCGAGGCCCTCGCGCGGGGCGGCCAGACGAGGCTGCTCGACACCCGCAAGACCACCCCTGGCCTGCGCCTCCTCGAGAAGGAGGCGGTGCGGGCCGGAGGGGGAACGAACCATCGCCTGGCCCTCTTCGACGGCCTCCTCGTGAAGGACAACCACGTGGCGGCCTGCGGCGGGGTCGCCGCGGCGGTGGCGCGCGCCCGGGCCCGCGCCCGCCTGTTCCTCAAGGTCGAGGTGGAGGTGGAGGACCTCGAGGGGCTCGAGGAGGCCTTGCGGGCGGGCGCCGACATGGTGCTGCTCGACAACATGGACGAGGCCACCCTCGCCCAGGCGGTGCGGCGAACGGCCGGGCGGGCGCTCCTCGAGGCGAGCGGCAACATGACCCTGGAGCGGCTCCCCCGGGTGGCCGCCACCGGGGTGGACTTCGTGTCCATGGGCGCTCTCACCCACAGTGCGAGAGCGGTCGACCTCTCCTTCGAGATCGCCCCCCGCACGCGGCCCTGAAGCGCCACCCGGGCCCCGGCGCGTTGACAGCGGCCGGGAAGCGCGCCCTAGAATGGGGCATGGGCGAGGGCGGCCGACCCGAGGAGATCGTGCTCGCCTTCCTGGCCGAGGCGGGGGACGAGTTCGTCTCCGGCGAGGCCTTGAGCGACAAGCTCGGCTTCTCGCGGACGGCGGTCTGGAAGCACGTGAACGCCCTGCGATCGCAGGGCTACCGCATCGACGCCATCCCCGCCCGGGGCTACCGGCTGGTGGAGATCCCCGACCGGCTCGGGGAGCTGGAGCTCCGGCCGCTCCTCACCACCGAGGAGATCGGTTGCGCGCTGCACTGGTACGCCGAGGTGGGATCGACGAACGACGTCGCGAAGCGGCTCGCCGAGGAGGGCGCCCGCCACGGGGAGGTGGTGCTGGCCGAGGCCCAGACCGCCGGGCGGGGCCGACGCGGGCGCACCTGGAGCTCGCCCCCCTGCCGGAACCTCTATTTCTCGGTGGTGCTCCGGCCCGA